>JBKOZX010000283.1:0-4660 GCA_046726115.1 Actinomycetota bacterium
GGGCGGGACCAGGCCTCATGCCTGCAAGGTAAGGCGCCGGTGCAGAGGTGTCATCGTCCGGCGGGCGGTAGCGCCGCTACCGCGTTGGGAGTAGTCGGGCCGGCTGCGTCGAGTCCCGCGGCCGCCGGGTCGCCGGGACGCGACGATGCGCCGGTGCGTCGGTAGTCCATATGCCTTGACAGGCACATAACCCGCTCGGTATGTTGGCCGGTATGGCACTGACGACGTTCGACGTGCTCGCCGACCCCCGGCGGCGCGACATCCTCGACCTGCTGCGGGTGCGGGAGCACTCGGTCGGGGAGCTCGTCGAGGGGCTCGCCCTGAGCCAGCCCGGGGTGTCGAAGCACCTCCGGGTGCTGCGGGGCGCCGGCTTGGTGCAGGTCCGCGTCGACGCCCAGCGGCGCTGGTACCGCGTGCGCGCCGAGCCCCTGGCCGAGGTCGACGCCTGGCTCGCCCCGTACCGCCGGTTCTGGAGCGACCGCCTCGACGCCTTGGAGCGCCACCTCGACGACGACGCCGAGACGACGGACGAGACGGAGACGAACGACAAGATCGACAAGGAGGAGTAGCGATGGCTGCGAACCCGACAAACCAGACGATCCCCGAGCACGGCACGGTCGACGTGATCGACGGCCGCTACGTCCTGCGATTCGAGCGCCGCTACGCGCATCCGGTGGAAGAGGTCTGGGACGCGATCACCCGTCCCGAGCGGATGGCCGATTGGCTCGGCGAGGCCGAGATCGAGGTCGACCTCGTCGAAGGCGGCCGGTACAACACGCGCACGACCGGCCCGCCCGAGCTCGTCGAGGCGATCATCCGAGAGGCCGGAGAGGAGGGCCTCGCGACGCGGGGCTCGGTCCTCCGCGTCGAGCCCCCGTTCCTCTTCGAGCACACCTTCGGCGGCGATCCGGACTCCATCGCGCGGTGGGAGCTGCAGCGCGACGCCGGCGGCTGTCGCCTGACATTGACGCACATGGAGCCGCCGGCATTCGACTTCGCGAACCGCCCGCGTGACCTCGCCGGTTGGCATCAGCTCCTCGATCAGCTGGGCGGCGCCCTCGATGGCAAGCCCTTCGCCTGGCGGGCGGAGCGCTGGGAGCAGCTCCGGGATCACTACGCCGCCATCGTGGTGGACCCGAAGTGACGCCGCAGTTCGTGTACGGCGCCTAAATCGGGAGCACGCCGGACAAGGTCTGGCACGCGCTGACCGACCCGGAGCTGACCGCCGAGTACTGGGGCGACAGCCTCGGTGACGACCGCCGCCTGCTACGACGCGGCGTGGGCTGCCAAGCCGGCGGCGCACTCACAGAGGAAGCGACGGAGGCCGCGTTCGAGGAGCCAGCCGGTGCCGGGCACCTTGGGGGAGAACGAGGCCTGCCAATGGATGTCCGTCCCGTGGTCGGTGGCGACGAGGTCGATCTCGGCGTGGTAGTCCCGGACCGGCAGACCCGAGAGTGACACGTAGCTGAAGCGCTGATCGGGGACGACGTCGACGATGTGGTCGCGGCCGACGGTTCGGCCCCGGCGGAACACGCGGACGGCGCCCGGCCCCTCGGGGGGTGGGTCGCCGGGGCGCTCCAGCTCGAACGAGTCGATCGGCGACCAGTTCGGCCAGCTGGTTCCGTCGACGAGCAACGCGAACACCGACTCGGGTGCCGCCGCCGAATGCTTCGTGACATCGATGTGACGCCGTCGCATGACCCGTACGTGTACCAGACGGCGGGAATTGCCGAGCGCGAGCGCCGGTTGCAGCGCGTCGTGGATGTCGCGCCCGGCGCGGTGGTGTCGGTGAACGTCGGCCGGCCCCGACCCGTCGACCGGGACGGGAAGCCGGCGACGACGGCGATCTGGAAGTCGCCCGTCTCGGGTCGCGTGCTCGCGCGAGGCGTGAACCTCGAAGGCGACGAGCAGGCGGATCGAAGCGTGCACGGTGGCTACGACAAAGCTGTGTACGCGTACGCCGCCGAAGACACCCGTTGGTGGGAATCGCAGCTGGGTCGGGCCATCGGGCCGGGCGGCTTCGGCGAGAACCTCACGGTGCAGGGCGTGGACCTCGTCGCATGCGTCGTAGGGGAGCGGTGGACGGTGGGGACAGCGCTGCTCGAGGTGAGCGAGCCGCGCCTGCCGTGCTGGAAGCTCGGCCTGCGCATGGATGACCCCCGCTTCCCGCAGCGGTTCACCCGCGCGCAACGACCCGGCACGTACCTCCGAATCGTTGATCCCGGCGATGTCGGTGGCGGCGACACCGTGCGCGTGGTCTCGCGCCTCGACCACGGCTTCACCGTCGGCGACATCTGGCGCATCTACCACCACGACCGCCGCCAAGCCGGCGCGTTGCTCGCGGTGCCGCAGCTGGGGAAGTCGTGGCGCGAGTGGCCAGAAGGCCGCGTCAGAAAGGTGCCCGAAGCGTGACGACAGAAGACCACGTGTACGCCGACGCCGAGCTGCGGTACCTCTCCGAGCGGAGGCTCGGGCGGATCGCGACAGTGGGCAAGGACGGCACGCCGCACGTCGCCCCCGTCGGCTGGAGCTTCCACGAGGGCGACGGCACGATCGTGGTCGGGGGGCGCAACTTCGAGCAGAGCAAGAAGTACCGGGACGTCGCCCGGTCCGGGCGGGCCGCCATCGTTATCGACGATCTCGCCACGGTCGACCCGTGGCGACCGCGTGGGATCGAGATCCGCGGACGAGCCGAGGTCCTCGACGAACCTCCCCGGATCCGCATCCACCCGGACCGGGTCGTGTCGTGGGGCCTCGGGAGCGACGCCATCGGCGACCGCAGCGCGCCGGAAGCTTGAGCGCCGCTCGTTACTCTTTGCGGGCGCGACTCGGCGCGACGCGTGGCGGCTCGTCGGGCTGCTTCGGGTAGACGGGCGGCCAGGGCGCGTCCATGAGCCCGTTGGCGCGGTCGCGTTCGTGCATGGCGAGCAGCGGTTCGAGCGACTGTGGCGCGTCGTTCATGCCGTCCCAGGGATCGCCGCCGGCCTCGATGCGAGCGGGGAGGGTGGCGATCGTCAGGTCGTCCGGGTGCACTTGGTCGATCTCGTCCCAGTGCAGCGGCGTCGACACCTGCGCGCCGACCCGGGCGCGCACCGACCACGCGCCGAAGACCGTCTTGTGGGGCGCGTTCTGGTTGAAGTCGAGGAAGACCCGCTCGCCGCGCTCTTCTTTCCACCACGCCGCGGTGAGCAGATCCGGGCGTCGCCGTTCGAGCTCGCGCGCGATGGCGACCGCGGCCGACCGGACCTGGTACGAATCCCACCGAGGCTCGAGCCGCACGTAGACGTGCACACCGCGGTTGCCGGTCGTCTTCGGGTAGCCGACGACGCCCAGCTCGTCGAGGAGCGCGCGCACTTCGGCGGCGGCCTTCCGCACGTGCGTGAAATCCGTGCCGGGCTGCGGATCGAGGTCGAGTCGGAGCTCGTCGGTGTGGTCGGGGTCGTCGGCGAGGTACGGCCACACGTGGAAGCCGAGGCAGCCGATGTTCACGGCCCAGATGACGTGGGCGAGATCCGCCGCGACGAGCGCGCGCGATGTCGTGCCGTTCGGTGTGCTGACGATCGTCGTCCGCAACCAGTCCGGCGCCGACTTCGGGACGCGCTTCTGGAAGAACGACGAACCGCTCGCGCCTTCCGGGAAGCGCTGCATCAGGGTGGGCCGGCCGCCCATCGTGCGCATCAGCGGCTCGGCGAAGCGGAGGTAGTGGTTCACCAGGTCGCGCTTGGTCTCACCGTGCTCGGAGAAGAACACCTTCTCGGGATGGCTGACGGGAACCTCGTGCCCGTCGACCTCGAGGATCTCCTCCGTCTCCGATGCCACGCTTGCACCGTAGCGGGGCGAAGCGGACTCGCCGTGCCTGCCCGACCGGCGCGGCACCGTCGGTCCGCGGTGTACTAGACGGTGACCGTGAGCCCATCATCGGAAAGGGAAGGGCATGGCGATCGACACCGCAGCCTCTGAAGCGACGATGCAACCGGCGCATCCGCTCGAGCCGCTCACGGGGGCGGAGATCGAGACGGCGGCGGCGGTGCTGCGCGGCGAGGCTCAACTGACCGACGCTGCACTGTTCGCGTACTTCGGGCTCGAGGAGCCACCCAAGGACGCGGTGGCGGGGTTCGCAGCCGGCGACCCGGTGGAGCGGCGCGTGCGCGTGGTCATTGTCCCCGGACCGTCGGCCGACGTGGTCGAGGCGGTCGTCGACGTCGGACGCCGCGCGCTGCTGTCGTGGCGCGACGTGCCCGGCGTGCGACCGGCGCTGCTGTACGGAGAGTCCTACAACGCGATCCTGGCGCTGAACGAGCACCCCGAATGGAAGGCCGCGCTCGCCCGCCGCGGCATCACGGACCTGACGCGGGTCCAGATCGACCCGTGGCCGGCCGGCAACTTCGGGCTCGCGCACGAAGACGGGCGCCGCATCAGCCGGTGCCTCGCGTACTACCGCGAGACTGACACGGACAACGGGTACGCGCGGCCGATCGAAGGGCTCATCGGATTCGTCGACCTCGGGCGCGGTGAAGTTCTCGAGGTCGCCGACCATGGCGTCGTGGCCCTGCCCCCCGAGCGGGGCGGTTACCTGCGCGACGACGTCGGGCCGATGCGCGACGACCTCAAGCCGCTCGAGATCACCCAGCCCGAGGGCCCGAGCTTCGCGGTCGAGGGC
>JBKOZX010000284.1:0-7038 GCA_046726115.1 Actinomycetota bacterium
GCTCACGCCCGTCTCGTTGTCGCCGGCGAGGATGGCGCGCTCGACGGGTGCTGCGCCCCGCCAGCGGGGCAGCAGCGAGAAGTGCAGGTTCACGAAACCGCCCGGCAGCGTGGCGAGAAACGCGGGCTGCAGGAGCTGGCCGAACCCGACCACAACGCCCAGCTGCGCGCCCGATCCCGCGACCTCGCCGACGACTTCACTGGCGCGCGCTGGCGTCACCACTGTGAGCCCGAGCTCCGACGCTGCCAGCTTCACGGGGCTCGGATCGGCGTGACCGCGCCGACTGCGGCGGCGGTCGGGCTGGGTGACGACCAGCGCGACGTCGTGCGCCGCCGCGACCAGCGCCCGCAGGGGTACGACGGCGTCGTCCGGCGTGCCGAGAAAGACGAGGCGCACCGTGGGCGCGCCGCGATCAGAGAGCGGGACCGACGCCCCGGGGTACGACCGCGAGGTCCTGGTCCCGCAGCGTCCGCAGCGCCCGCTTGCGCTCGTCCGGCTCGAGGCGGTCGAGCAGCAGCACGCCGTCCAGGTGGTCGATCTCGTGCTGGAAGACCCGCGCCAACTTCTCGTCGGCCTCGATCTCGATCTCGTTGCCGTCCAGTCCCAAGCCGCGGAGCGTCACGAGCTTGGGACGCACGATGTCGAAGTGCAGGCCGGGCACCGAGAGGCACCCTTCGTTGAACACCCACTCCCCCGACGACTCGACGATCTCCGGGTTCACGATGGTGTGCGGGCCTTCGCCGGTGTCGTACGTGAAGATGCGCCGCTGCACGCCGATCTGGGGCGCGGCCAGCCCCATGCCGACCGCCTCGTACATCGTCTCGTACATGCTCTCGGCGAGCGCGACGAGGCTCCCGTTGAGATCCTCGACCTCGCGTGCCCGCTGCTTCAGCACCGGGTCACCGAAGAGGCGCACAGGGTGGGTAGCCACGGCCCGAGGGTACCAGCGGCGCGGTTGGACGCCGACGGTCGCGTCAAACCCGCAGCGGGTCGATGTCGATGCGCAACCGACCGCGCGCCCGCGCCGCCGAGAGATCGACGCCCGCGAGCGCGTCGCACAGCGCGTCGGCGGACGGCGCTTGCACGAGCGCTCGGGCCGACGTCCCCGTCGGCACCGGGCCCAGCACACGAAGCGGCTGGACAGGCCGCAGCGCGACGCACGCCACGTCGACGGCGTCGGGGGCGCCGCTCAGCTCGGCGAGGCCGCCGAAGGGTGGGAACTCGAGCACGCGCCGTCGCGCGCGCTCCGCGTCGGCGACGATGGTCGCGTCGGCGGCGCGCGCGGCCGCGATCACCTCGTGCTCGGGAACACGCGTCTGCACCAGGACGCTCCCCGGCGCGCTCCGGCTGCCGACGATGCGCGCGGCGCGGACGACCAACCACAGGGCCTGCTCCGCCGCCCGGTACCGGGCTGCCAGCAGCTCCTGGTCGATCTCCAGGAACGCGACAAGCTCGACCGGCCGCGAGAGCGCACCGACGCGGTGCAGAACCGCCTCTGTGCCGATGAGCACCTCCGCGTCGGGTACTTCGGGCGTCGTTGCCTCGACCTGGCCGACGGTGACCCTCGGGAGCAGAGCCGCCAGCTCCTCGCGCACGCGCGTGACGCCGGCACGGCGCGCCGCGAAGCGGGTGCTGTGGCAGTACAGGCAGATTCGCGGGCGCCGGGTGCCGCACCGCCCACATACCAGCCCGTCGTCGGCTTCCGCTACAGCAGCGCCGCATACCTCGCACTGCGCGAGCCGTCCGCATTTCCGGCAGGTGAGCAACCGGGCACGGCCCTTTCGATTCAACACGCACACGGCTGCCGCGCCCCGTTCGACGGTGGCGTGCAGCGCGGCCGTCAGCGCGTCGGAGAACAAGCCGCGTCCCGGCGGCTCGTCGCGCAGATCGACCACCTCGATCTGCGGCCAGCCGTCTCGTTCGAACACCCGTCCCGGATGCAACGGCGGGCCTGCGGCGACCTCGGCTTCGAGCGTCGGCGCCGGGCTGACCAACGAGCACCGGGCCCCGCACTCCTGCGCGCGCCGCAGCGCCAGCTCGCGCGCGTTCCAGGTCGGTGCACGCTCTTCCTTCAGCGCCTCGTCGCCTTCGTCGACGACGACGATGGCGGCAACATCCGGCACAGGCGCAAGGACGGCCACCCGCCCGCCCACGACGACGCACGCGCCCGCGCGCTCCTCGTCCCAGTTCGCTGTGCGCCGGGCGTCGGGATCGTCACCGCGGGCGACGATGACGTGCCGCCCGCACTCGCGAAGGTCCTCGACCAGCGCCCGGGCGTGGCTCGCGTCGGGCACGACGACGATCGTCGAGCCCTCGTCGGCGAGCAGCGAGCGGACGAGCTCACGGAGGTCCGCTGCCGGGGGCCAGACGAGGACAGCGCGCGGCTCGCCGGGGAGCGCCAGCCCCTCCGGTACCGCACGAGGGGGATACACCGCTGTGTGGAGCTCCCGGGGGCTCGACGGGTCCACCACGTTGGGCGGTGACGCCGACCGGAGCAGAAGTGACAGCGGCCCGGCGTAGCGCCACGCGACCCACCGGCACAGGTCGACCACGTCGGGCGGCGGACCGGCCGACACCACCTTCGCCAGCGGGCGCAGCTCCGAAACCGCCGCTTCGGGTTCGACGCCGTCTTCCACGACCCAGCCGCGCACCCGGCGACCGTGCAGCGGGACCCGCACTACCGTCCCCACGCGCACGAGGTCGGCCGCGTCTTCGGGAACGAGATAGTCGAACGCGCGCCCGACCGCGGGCAGATCAGGCTGGACTCGGCAGACCCGCAGCTCGCCTATGCCAGCGCTTCCGCCGCCTTGCGCAGCACGTCGGCCTCGTCGGTGCGCTCCCAGGTGAACGTGGGCTCGGACCGGCCGAAGTGACCGTACGCGGCGGTCTTCTGGTAGATGGGCCGCCGGAGGTCGAGGCGCTCGATGATCGCCGCCGGGCGCAGGTCGAAGTGCTCCTGCACGAGCGCGCCGAGCGTGAGGGGGTCGATGTGCGACGTCCCGAACGTCTCGACCATGACCGATACCGGGCGCGCGACGCCGATGGCGTACGCGACCTGCACCTCGCACCGCGTCGCGATGCCGGCCGCAACGACGTTCTTCGCCGCGTTCCGGACGGCGTACGCGGCGGAGCGGTCGACCTTCGTCGGGTCCTTGCCGCTGAACGCGCCCCCGCCGTGTCGAGCCATCCCGCCGTAGGTGTCGACGATGATCTTGCGGCCGGTGAGCCCGCAGTCGGCGTGGGGGCCACCCTTCTCGAAGCTCCCCGTCGGGTTGACGAGCATGTCGTAGTCGTCGCCCGCGAACTGCTCGGGCAGCAGGGGCTTCACGACGTGCTCGACGAGCGCGGGCTTAAGTGTCCCGTCGATGCTGAGGCCGGGCTCGTGCTGCGTCGAGATGAGCACGTTGCAGAGCCGCTTCGGGACGCCGTCCTCGTACTCGATCGTCACTTGCGTCTTGCCGTCCGGCCGGACGAAGGGGAGCGTCCCGTCGCGCCGGACTTCGGCCAGGCGCTTCGCCAGTCGGTGCGCGAGCCAGATCGGCATCGGCATCAGGTCCGCGGTCTCGTCGCACGCGTAGCCGAACATCATGCCCTGGTCGCCGGCGCCGACCTCGTCGTAGTGGTCACCGTCACCCGTGCGGAGCTCGAACGCCTTGTCGACGCCCTGCGCGATGTCGGACGACTGCTCGTCGATCGACGTGATCACCGCGCACGAGTTCCCGTCGAACCCGTAGGCCGCGTCCGTGTAGCCGATCGCCCGGATCGTGTCGCGGACGAGCCGCGGAATGTCGAGGTGGGCGCTGGAGCTGATCTCGCCCGCGACCACGGCCATGCCCGTCGTGCACATGCTCTCGCAGGCGACGCGGCTGTACGGGTCCTGCTCGAACATCCCGTCGAGCACTGCGTCGCTGATCTGATCGCACATCTTGTCGGGGTGGCCCTCGGTCACCGACTCCGAGGTGAACATGTACCGGCTCATGCGTCTCGTTCCGCTCCTTCGGGGTCGTCTGCGAGGACCGCCGCCACTCGGTCGAGAATGAGATCCGCCAGCTCCCGCTTGTCGAGCAGGGGCGTCTCTTCTCGAGAACCGGATGAGTACAGCAGGATTGCCCGGTTCGTGTCGACTTCGAACCCGGCGTCCGGTGCCGATACGTCGTTCGCCACCATGACGTCGACGCGCTTGGCGGCCATCTTCTCGGCCGCGTGCTCCTCCACGTGCTCGGTCTCGGCCGCGAACCCGACCAGGATCTGCCCCGGCCGCTTGCGCTCGCCCAGCAGGGCGAGGACGTCGGGCGTCGGCTCGAGCACGACCTCGGGCACGCCGTCGCGCTTCTTGAGCTTCTCGTCGGCGATCGCCTTGGGTCGGAAGTCCGCCACCGCCGCCGCCATCAACACCGCATCGGCCTCTGCGGAGCGGGCGAGCACCGCCCGGGCCATGTCGTCGGCCGTGTCCACGTGCTCGATCTCGATGCCGGACACCTCGGTGGGTCTGCCGATCGTGGTGACGAGCGCGACCGCGGCGCCGCGGCGGGCGGCCGCTTCGGCCACCGCGTAGCCCATCTTCCCCGACGAGCGGTTGCCCACGAACCGCACCGGGTCGATGGGCTCGCGCGTGCCGCCGGCGGTCACGAGCACGCGGAAGCCGCCCAGGTCCCCCGTCGCCGCCAGCACGTCGGCGGCGGCCGCAACGATGTGCTCGGGCGCGGCCAGACGGCCGGGGCCCTGGTCGCCGCCGGCGAGGCGGCCTTCGTCGGGCGGGACGACGTGCACGCCGCGGGCGCCGAGGACGGCGAGGTTGTCCTGGACAGCGGCGTGTTCCCACATCTCGGTGTGCATCGCCGGCGCGAGCAGCACGGGCGCGTCCGTCGCGAGGAGCGTGGCGGTCAGCAGGTCGTCGGAGATGCCGTGCGTGTACTTGCCGATGAGCTTGGCGGTGGCGGGCGCCACGACGACGAGGTCGGCACCGCGGCCGAGCCGGGTGTGCGGGATCGGATCGGGGCCCTCGAAGAGCGACGTGCGCGCCGGCTCAGAGGCCAGCGCCGAGAACGTCAGCGCGCCGATGAAACGCTGCGCGTCGTCGGTGAGCACGGGGACGACGTGCGCGCCGGCGTCGACCAGCCGACGGCAGACGTCGACCGCCTTGTAGGCAGCGATCCCGCCCGTGACCCCGAGCACGACGCGACGGCCGCGCAGGGCGACGAGCGGATCGGGTGTGCTCGGCGTGGCCATGGGCGTCGCCTCGGCCCGCTACGCCTTGTCGGGTTCCTCGGCGTCCGTGAGCAGCGCGGCCTCGGCCTCAGCCTCAGCGTCTTCTTCGGGAGGCTTGGGGATGGAGCGGATCTTGCCCGCCTCGATCTCCTCGAGAGCGATCGACAGGGGCTTGCGCGACACCGACGTGACCTGCGGGGGCACGATCTTGCCGAGACCCTCGCCGAGCTGGTTGTAGTAGTCGTTGATCTCCCGGGCCCGCATGGCGGCCAGCGTGACCAGCGTGAACTTGGAGTCGACGCGGGCCATGAGGCTCTCGGCCCGAGGCTCCATGAGCGAGGCGCGTCGTTCGGCCATTGTGGTGACCTTCCGGCAGGGATTACGGGGGCGGTGGGGCCTCCCGCTGAGCTTCCAGGATAGCAGCGACCTCACGGCCGGCTCGATCAGCGTCGTCGTTCACGATCACGGCGTCGAAGCGGTCGGTGGCGGCCTCCTCCGCCTCGGCTCGAGCGAGGCGTCGCTCGATCGCCTCGGGGTCGTCCTGACCGCGCTCGAAGAGGCGCCGGCGCTGCTCCTCCCGCGACGGCGCCTTCACGAACACCAGGACGGCGTCCGGGAACGCGTCGCGCACCGCGAGCGCGCCCTGGACGTCCACCTCGAGCAGCACGTCGTCGCCTGTCGCGAGGTGCTCCTCGACCGGGCCCCGCGGCGTCCCGTACAGATCCCCGTAGACGTCGAACCACTCCAGGAACCCGCCTCCGTCGCGCATGCGCTCGAACTGGCCTCGATCGAGGAACAGGTAGTCCTTGCCGTTGACCTCGCCTTCGCGACGCGGTCGGGTCGTGGCCGACACCGAAAACCACACCTGCGGGTCGCGGGCGACGAGCTTGTGCACGATCGTCCCCTTGCCAACCCCGGACGGGCCGGCGAGGACGAGCAGGACGGCCAGGGTCTCCCGCCGATCAGCCGAAGCGCTTGAGCAGCGCTTCGCGCTGGTTGCGCCCGAGGCCGCGCAGCCGCCGGCTCTCGCTGATGTCGAGCTCCTGCATCAGGCGCCGCGCCCGCACCTTGCCCACGCCCGGAAGCGACTCCAGCACGCTCACGACCTTGAGCTTCGCCAGAATCTCGTCCCGGTCCCCCTGCTCGAACAGCTCCGCCAGGGTGAGGGAGCTCGCCTTGAGCTTCTCCTTCACCTCCGCCCGCTGCCGGCGGGCGACAGCGGCCTTCTCGAGCGCAGCCTGGCGCTGCTCCGGGGTCAGCGACGGCGGGAGAGGCATCGGGGAAGCGACCTCCAACTCGGGCGAGCGGACGATGGCTCGGATCGCTCAGGCCGTCGCGGGCGACCACTTCCCCGCAGCGCCGCACAGCCCGACAACGGCGTCAGTATAGGCAGCGGCCTCGCGCGATCAACCGGGTGTGCACGCGCCGCGTAGCGCGTATGCGCTCAACGCGCAAGAGCGCCGGCAACCTCGCGCGTGATCGTGTCGGCGGCCGCTTCCGGATCGCCGGCCGCGGTCACGGCGCGCCCGACGACCAGCCAGTCGGCGCCGCGCGCGATCGCGTCGGCCGGGGTCGCCACTCGAGCCTGGTCGTGACGAGGTTCGCCGGGCAGCCGGATGCCGGGCACCATCGTCGTGAGGCGCGGTGCCCGGCTCTTGACGGTGGCGATCTCGTACGCCGAGCAGACGACGCCTCCGCAGCCGCTGCTCGCGGCGGCGTCGAGCCTCGCGTCGAACGCCGACACGTCGGATTCGCTGGTCAGCACCGTCACCGCCAGCGCGACGGGCGGCGGATGCCCTCCTTCGCGAGCGCCTTCGGCCAAGCCCGTGA
>JBKOZX010000285.1:0-3442 GCA_046726115.1 Actinomycetota bacterium
GTCTGAGGCCGCGCCGCCGCGACCCGGCGACGCGCGGGAGGGCCCGGACGGGACCGGGTGGTACGATCGGCCGCTGGTATTCCGGCCGACGGCCGGATCCCGTTTCGACCCCTTCGGAGCCAGGTTCTCTTCCTTCATGCCGGACACTGCCGCCACGATCGCCGAGCACCGCCTCCACGAGACCGACACCGGCTCGACGGAGGTGCAGGTCGCTCTGCTCACCGAGCGGATCAACCACCTCACCGAGCATCTGAAGGTCCATCCGAAGGACCATCACTCTCGTCGAGGCCTGCTCGTGCTCGTCGGCCGGCGGCGTCGGTTGCTCGACTACCTCCGGCGCAATGACGTCGAGCGGTACCGAGCGCTCATCGCCAAGCTCGGCCTTCGCCGGTAGGGAGCCGACCGCTGCGCCGAAGGCGCCGCGAAAACAAAAGAAAGAAGAAGACACAAGCGGGGCAGTCGGTTGTCAGTTGCCACCGCCCGGGCCCGGTCCGGACGGTGACCACTGGGAACCGAAAGCCTCTCACACGATTCATCAATTCATCTGCGTGATGAAGAGATAGAGAGGAGCGCGTTCCGATGCCTGCTTCACAGGCTTCTGACGCCAGTCCAAGCGAGAACGGCGCCGTACGAGTCGAGGGCGTTGTCAACGCCGCCGGCAAAACCATGTCGATCGAGACCGGCCGCCTGGCCCCCATGGCCGACGGCGCCGCTCTCGTCAAGATCGGCGACACGACGCTGCTGACCACGGTCGTCACCGACAAGCCCCGAGAGGGAATTGACTTCTTCCCGCTCACGGTCGACGTCGAGGAGCGGATGTACGCCGCAGGGAAGATCCCCGGATCGTTCTTTCGGCGCGAAGGTCGTCCGGGCGAGCAGGCGGTCCTGACCTGCCGCCTCACGGACCGTCCGCTGCGGCCGTCGTTCCCGGAAGGGTTCCGCAACGAGGTGCAGGTCATCTCGACCATCCTCGGGGCCGACCTCGAGAACCCGCACGACGTCCCGTCGATCAACGGCGCGTCGGCGGCGTTGATGGTGTCGGGGATCCCGTTCCACGGCCCGATCGGCGCGGTGCGGCTCGCGCACCACAACGGCGAATGGATCGCGCACCCGACGTATCAGGAGGGTGACGAGTCGACGTTCGAGCTCGTGGTCGCCGGGCGGCGAACCGACGCCGGCGACATCGCGATCATGATGGTCGAGGCCGGTGGCACCGAGGCGACCTACGAGCTCTACGCGCAGGGCGCGCCGAAGATCACCGAAGAGGTCATCGCGGACGGCCTCGAGGCCTCGAAGCAATGGATCGCGGCGTCGATCGACCTGCAGCTGGAGTTGCGCGAGAAGTACGAGGAGGCGCACGGCCCGATCGAGCCGATCTCGTACGAGCCCCGCACCGACTACGACGAGGACGTGTACGCGGCTGTCGACGAGATCGCGCGCGCCGATGTCGAAGAGGCGATGAAGATCGCCGACAAGACCGCTCGCGAGGAGCGCACGCACGAGCTCGAGGCTCAGGTCGTCGAGAAGCTGGCAGGGACGGCTGACGCCCCCGGGCAGTTCGCCGACCGCGCCGGCCAGGTCAAGAAAGCGTTCCGGTCGTTGCAGAAGGACGTCGTGCGCAAGCGCATCGTCAACGAGAGCGCGCGCATCGACGGCCGCGGCCCGTCCGACATCCGGCCGCTGTCGGCCGAGGTCGGTGTGATCTCCACCGCCCACGGCTCGGGGCTCTTCCAACGGGGTGAGACCCAGGTGCTCTCGGTCGCGACGCTGGCCATGCCGCGCATGGAGCAGATCCTCGACACCATCGGCATTGACGAGCGCAAGCGCTACATGCACCACTACAATTTCCCGCCGTTCTCGACCGGTGAGGTCGGGCGCGTCGGATCACCCAAGCGCCGCGAGATCGGTCACGGCGCGCTCGCCGAGCGGGCGCTCGTACCGGTCCTGCCCAGCGCAGAGGAGTGGCCCTACACGATGCGGGTGGTCTCCGACGTGCTGTCGTCGAACGGCTCGACGTCGATGGCGTCGGTCTGCGGCTCGACGCTGTCGCTCATGGACGCCGGGGTACCGATCAAGGGTGCGGTCGCCGGCATCGCGATGGGCCTGGTCTATGCCGACGGCAAGTACACGACGCTGACCGACATCCTCGGCGCCGAGGACGCGTTCGGCGACATGGACTTCAAGGTGGCCGGCACCGCGGAGTTCGTGACCGCGTTGCAGCTCGACACCAAGATCGACGGCCTGCCCGCGGACGTCCTCGCCCAGGCGCTCCACCAGGCCAAGGAGGCCCGCCTCACGATCCTCGGCGTCCTGCATGACGCGATCCCCGAGTCGCGGTCCGACGTCCGGGAGCGCGCCCCGAAGATCGTGAGCTTCGAGATCCCGCTCGACAAGATCGGCGAGGTGATCGGACCCAAGGGCAAGGTGATCAACGCGATCACGCTGGAAACGGGTGCCGACGTCTCGGTCAACGACGACGGTGTGGTCGGCACCGTGACGATCGGCTCGAAGGACGGCTCGCAGGTCGAGGAGGCCCGCCGTCGCATCGAGCTGATTCTCGATCCTCCGATGGCTGAGATTGGCGGCGTGTACAAGGGCAAGGTCGTGAACATCACGAAGTTCGGCGCGTTCGTGAACATCCTCCCCGGCCGCGACGGCCTGCTCCACATCTCGAAGCTCGGAGGCGACCGGCGCATTGACCGCGTCGAAGACGTGCTGAACCTCGGCGACGACGTGGAAGTGCGCGTTTCGGACATCGACAACCAGGGCAAGCTCTCGTTGTCCCTGGTCGGGGACGGTGACGACGCAAGCGGCCCACCGCGCTCCGACGGCTCGTCGGACGCGGCACCGCGAGGCAGGGATCGCGAGTCGGGTTCGAGGGGTCGCGGCGAACGGGGGCGGGATCGGGACCGAGCGCCGGAGAAGGCGCGTACCGGAGGGTCAGGGCGAACGAGAGAGACCGTGTCCTTCGAGCAGCAGTGGGAGAACCAGGCCCGGGATGAATTCGGTGACCTCGGTCCGGCGGACGCCGGGCGGCCGGAACGCCGTGGCGGCGGTGGCGGCGGCCGACGACGGGGTGGCCGGGGCGGCAACCGGTAGCCCTTGTGGCGGGCCCGGCCGGCACCGGACCGGCGGGTCAGGGGATTCGTAGAACGCGACTCGACGCCGGCCTGCGGGTCGTGGACGGAAGCGCTTCCCGCGCTGCGTTCGGTGAGCGTCGGGTTCTAGGTCGGCGTGGGGTCGCGAGACGAGCACGAGGGCGAGCTCGGCGCCAGCCACTTCCTCGAGCACTTGCTGTTCAAGGGAACGGCCGACCGGACCGCGGCCGATATCGCGCAGGCCGTCGAATCCGTCGGCGGCGACATGAACGCCTTCACCGCGCAGGAGATGACGGCGTTCTACGTCCGAGTCCCCGAAGAGCAGCTCGACCTCGCTCTCGACA
>JBKOZX010000286.1:0-9523 GCA_046726115.1 Actinomycetota bacterium
CACATGGTCTCCGTCGACGCCATCGCCGATGCCACCGACACCGAACAACCCGGCGAAGACCCCACCGACCACGTCGCGTTCATCGTCGACGAAGACGTCTGCACCCGTTGCGCGCTCTGCGTCGACCGCTGCCCCACCGGCGTGATCATTCTCGGCAAGATCTCCCAACAGATCGCCGAAGGCGACCCCCACACCCGCACCGACCGCCACGGCTACTCCTACGGCGTCCGCTTCTAGATTGCACGCCGAAGACGGGGCGTGAACCTGTTCTCGACCCGTCCGGAGCCGGTCGCACCGGGCCCCGATCAGGAATCCGTCTGGGACTACCCGCGCCCGCCGCGACTCGAGCCGGTCAGCGCCCGGCTCGTCGTCGTGCTCGCCGGTGACACGATCGCCGAGACGACGCGTGGCTACCGCGTCCTCGAGACCAGCCACCCGCCGAACTACTACTTCCCACTCGACGACATCGCGCCGGGAGCGCTCGAGCGCACCCAGGGCCGGTCGTTCTGCGAGTTCAAGGGCCGCGCGCACTACTACACGGTGCGTCGCGGTGAACGGGTTGAGCCCGACGCCGCGTGGGGCTACGACGCACCGAGCGCGGCGTACACGCCACTCGCGGGGCACGTCGCGTTCTACGCCGGCCGGATGGACGCCTGCTTCGTCGCCGGCGAGCGTGTGACGCCGCAGCCGGGCGGCTTCTACGGCGGTTGGATCACGTCGGCGGTCGTCGGCCCGTTCAAAGGAGGCCCCGGCAGCCGCGGCTGGTAACGCGAACCCGCGCTCGCGCCGGTAGCGTGCGGTCCGTGCAGATCGCGATCTTGCTGTTCGACCGGCTGACGGCGCTCGACGCGGTCGGGCCGTACGAGGTGCTGCGGGGACTCCCGGGTGCGGGCGTGACCTTCGTCGCCTCCGACCCCGGGCCGAAGCCGACCGATCACGGTGCGCTGGCGCTGGTCGCCGACCACGCGCTGCACGCGGTGCCCGAGCCCGACATCGTCGTCGTACCCGGCGGGCCGGGTGAGCTCGACGCCCGCGGCGATCAGCGGGTCCTCGATTGGCTGCGCAACGCCCACAAGAGCTCGCAGTGGACGACGTCCGTGTGCACGGGATCGCTGCTGCTCGGCGCGGCGGGCCTGTTGCAGGGGAAGCGCGCCACGACCCACTGGACGGCACTCGAATCGCTGCGCGAGTTCGGCGCCGAGCCGGTTGCCGACGAGCGGGTCGTCTTCGACGGCAAGGTCGTCACGGCCGCCGGCGTGTCGTCGGGAATCGACATGGCGCTCATGCTCGCATCGCGCATCGCCGGTGACGAGGTCGCGCAGGCCATTCAGCTCGCGATCGAGTACGACCCGCAGCCTCCGCACGACGCCGGTCACACGAGCAAGGCACCGGCCGACATCGTCGAGCGGCTCCGCAACAGCAGCCGCTTCACGCCGACCTGACCCGCGCTACGCAGCGCGGAATCGCAGCTACTTGACGAGCCGCGACATGCGGCGGTCGGCGAGAGGCTTCCCGTCAGTCTGACACGCGGGGCAGTACGTGACCTCGTACGACTCGTAGGACACGCGACGCAGCGTGTCGCCGCAGCGCGGGCAGGGCGTCCCGTACCGGCCGTGCACCAGGAACTTGTCACCGAGCTTCGGCTCGGACAGGCCGCCGGTGCGCTGGCGTTCGCGCTCGAGAGCGTCGGTGAGCGTGGCGCGAATCTCGTGGAGCAGCCGCTGGCGGTCGTCCGGCGCCAGCGACGCGAGGGTCGCATAAGGGGACAGCTGCGCCCGCCACAACGCGTCGTCGGTGTGACCGCGCCCGATGCCGGCGACAGTCCGCTGGTCACGCAGCAACGTGTGCACGCGGCGTCGATCGTCGCCGTGCAGGATCAGCTCGGCGAACTCGTCGGAGTCCGGCTCGGGACCGAGGCCCTCGACCGGGCCGATGTCGCCCTCGCCGACCACCCACCACCCCGCCTTGCGCTCGGTGCCGTACTCGCGCACGAGCAGGGCGACGTCGTTGTCGAAGCGCAGCCGCACGACCCCGCCCTTGCCGCCGCGCGTCGTCTTCGGCGGGTCCTCGACGTCGAGGCGCCCGGCCTGCGAGAGGTGCACGAAGATGCGCGGGCCGCCGAAGTCGAGGATGACGTACTTGCCCCGGCGGCCGGTGCGCTCGAGGGTGCGGCCGACGAGCGACTCCGGCGGCGGGTCGAACGTCTTGAGTCCCGAGAACCCGATGGGCTCGAAGCCGGCGAGGGCGGCACCGCCGACACGGTCCTCGAGCCGCTCGGCCAGCGCCTGCATCTGGGGAAGCTCAGGCACGTTTCTCCTCTGGTCGCCGTCGCAAGCTCCGGCTCCTGCGGCGACGCTCGGCAAAGCCGCCGTCGCCGCGATCACGGTACCGGCGAAGGCCTACCCCGCTGTCTTCGCTCCCGCGCTCTCCGCGTACGTCGACGCGCCCTTCGTCCACGACGGTCCGTTGCCCCAATCTCGCCTCGTGCGCTTCTTCGGGGCGTCGGGATCGTGCTCGGCGCACGCGTCCTCGTACTCCTTCATCGTGCGCTGGCCCTCGACGAGGGACCAGAAGTCCTCCTCGAGCGAGAACTTTCCGTCGCCGGCGTACTGGAGCACCGTCATGCCGGGGAAGTCGATGGGCGGACCATTGGGATCGGGATTGTCGCGGCGGTTCTGCATGTAGACGACGATGCGTCCGCTCGGCTCGCACATGTGCCACTCGTACGCCGTGTACATCTCGCCGAACTCGGCCATGATCGGCTTGATCCAGCCCCGCACTTCCTCACGACCGTGCTTGGAGCCGAGGACGTGCTCGATGTACTCGACGTCCTCGGTGAACAGGTCCGACCACGCGTCCCAGTCCTCGCCGACGGCGCCGTTCGCCCAGTAGCTGCGGAACGCGCGTTCGACTTCGTCGATGTCGTAGGTGGCCATAGATCCTCCTGTTCGGCGCTCTTTGATCGCCGTCGCGAGCTCCGGGTCTGCGGCGACGGTCGGCAAAGCCGCCGCCGCGGCGCCGCCGGAGCGTACTGCGAGGTCGTCAGGACGCGTCCGAGCCGCCCCGGCGGCGGCGGGGCCGCTCCTGCATGCGGCGGAGAATCGTCTGCCGGCGCGCTTGCAGGTCCCGGAACGTGAGGTGCTCGACCTCGGACGGGAGCCCGAAGCCGGCTTTCACCGCGTCGAGGTCGACGCCGGTCCGGGTCGGGTCGACGCCGATCTCGCGCATGATCCGCTCGCCGTGGTGCTGCGCGAAGTAGAAGTACACGTTCGTGATCTCGGCCAGGATGTCGAGGTCCGGCGCCAGCGTCGCCGTCGCGCTGTTCAGGAACATGAGGTTCTTCACGAACAGCATGAGCTCCTTGGGGATGCGGGCGCCGTAGCCGAGCAGCCGCTGGGTGATGTCGCTGAGCTCGCCGATCAGCTCCTCGGCCGACATCTTCGTCGGGTCCTTCACGGGCTGGTCGAGGCGAAGGTCGCGGATGACGGCGTCGAGGTCGGTGTCGGGCGGGAACGCGCCGAGGTCGCGTAGCGCCGCGAGCTGGCCCCGTACGTCACCGCCCGTGCCGGTCACAAGAAGCCGCAGGAACGCCAGGCGCTTGGGGTCGTCGAGACGGCCGGTGATGCCGAAGTCGAGCAAGGCGGTGCGGCCGTCGCGCTGCACGAACAGGTTGCCGCCGTGCAGGTCGCCGTGGAAGACGCCGTACAGCATCGCCCCCTCGAGGAACGCGATCAGCCCGGCGCGGAGCAGAGCGTCGGTGTCGATGCCGGCTTCGTGCATCGACTCGACGTCGTCGAAGGCGAAGCCGCGGAGCCGTTCCATCACCAGCACCCGACGGGTGATGAGCGTGGGGTGGGGGCGGGGGACGACGATCGTGCGCTGGTCGGTCAGGGCCAGCATGTGCGCGATGTCGAGCATGTTCTCGGCCTCGAGCCGGAAGTCGAGCTCCTCCACGACGGTCTCGGTGAACAGCTCGACCAGCGCCGGCGGGTTGGCGAGCGCCGCCACCGGGATGCGACCGACCATCTTGGGTGCCAGCCAGGCCATGGCGGCGACGTCCGCGTGGACGAGCGCCGCGACCAGCGGCCGCTGCACCTTGACGACGACTTCCTCGCCGGTGCGCAGCCGGGCCGCGTGCACCTGCGCGATCGAGGCCGCGGCCAGCGGCTCCTCGGCGAACTCCGAGAAGAGGGTCTCGAGCGGAGCACCGAGATCGTCCTCGACGACCTTCCGCACGTCGGCGAAGCGCTCCGGCGGCACCTGGTCCCGCAGCTTGCGGAACTCGTCGACGACCTCCTGCGGGAAGAGGCCCTCGCCGCCCGAGAGGATCTGGCCCAGCTTCACGTAGCTCGAGCCCAGCTGTTCGAACGCCCGCCGCAGCCGGCGTGACAGGCCGGCGCGCGACTGCGGCCGACCCCGCTCCCGTACGTACCAGAGGACGACTGCAGGCCCGACCTTGGCCAGCACGCGTACCAGGCGGCCCATCGGCGGCAGGCGGCCCGGCTTCAGCAGGCGGGGGACCGACGCGCGGGTGCGGGCCCGTTCGACGTCGAGGCCCCGCCGCCACGGCAGCCGGTCGAGCTCGACGACCCACGGGGCGCGCTCGCTGAACGCGCCAAAGGCGAGATCGGGCGGTGGCGAGGCGATGGGACCGTCGATGCGACGAAGGTAGACGCGAGACGTCCCCGGCCCGTGCTCGGGTACTCCCGAGCCCAGACCGGGGACGCTCCGCTCGCTCAGCCGATGCAGCGAGAGCTCAGTGGCAGGTCATCCTGCCCACGCGCACTGCGGAAGTCGCGAAGCACATTGGGCTTGCGTGCGTGCGCTCGACCCAGACTGCTGACCGAGGTCGCTGCACGAGCCCGACCACGTGCCGGGCATGATCTGGTAGCACCCGTACGCCCCGCTCGCATTGCGGGCGTTCGGGTCACCGCCTGACTCGCGGCCGATGTACGCGTCGGCGCCATTGGTTGCGCCGCCGCACGGGCCTCCGACGCTGGAGCCGCCCCCACCCGTACGACCGGTCCGGGAGGGTGGCCTGCTCTGTTGCGTCTGTGCTTGCGCTTCCGCGTCCGCCACGGCCTGGAGGAACAGCTCCATCTGCCGTGCCTGGGCGCCTGCAATCCAGCGTTGCTCCGCCGCAGCCTGGCTGGCGGCGACGAGGGCGCTGTCTGCGGGGAAGTGAGATGCGGCGGCCGGCCGCTCCTGACTGAGCTCATCCAGCCGCCCTTGCGTGCCGGACGAGGCCCGGTACCCCGCTGCCCCCGCGATCGCCGCCGCAATGACGGCGGGCACGAGGACCGCCTTCATGGGGATTCGCATGTAGTACCTCCGTTCGGGAACGACCCCGGCACGAACCGCGCGCGGGATCACCATCGGGAGAGTGGGAACAGAAACCCCGAACGGGCAGCAAGGCCGCGATACCGGAGCTTCCGGCCTAGAAGCCTACTTGCTCGCGGGGTGCAAGTAGCGACACGGAGCCGTCGATCCCGCGGAATTCCAACGGTGTGACTTCCGCCTCAGGGGTCGGTGAGTGCCGCGAAACGTCGGAAATCGGACAGGTTCGGGCGGCGAATCAGGTCCGGCGGGCCCGGCCCTCGACCCAGGAACCGGGGGCGGCGCCGTCGGTGCGGACCCGCCGGTGGGCGAACCGCCAGCGTTCGCCGGGGCCGCGCACGAACTCGTCTCGGTAGCGGCCCCAGTGGTCCACGCCGTGGTCGGTCACGGCGAGGAAGTAGCAGCGGGCTCGGGCCCGGTCGGGGCCGTCCAGCTCGATGACCACGTTGCTGACGTGGTGCCGGATCCGGGGCGCCCCGGTCCCGGCGGCGAGGTCACGACCGGTCCCGGTGACGAAGTCCCGGATGGCGCCTCGACCACGGTGGGGGGGCTCCCCCTCGACTTCGAGGACCCCGTCGTCGGCGAAGAGCTCGACCAGGTCGGCGAAGCGACCACCGTCGACGCAGTGGGCGTAGCGGGCGATCGTGTCGCGGATCTGCTCGCGAGCTGCCAGCTCCGACGTTTCCATCGGGCGCAGCCTCGCGCTGCGGCGCGGGACCACGCGGGACGACCTAGGTAGGTTGACGGCCGTGCGGTTGGGGGTCTCGCTCCGGACGGCGTTCCTCGTCGACGACGTCCGCCAGGGCGCGCGGTGGATCGTCGAGCGCGCCGCCGCGTCCCGTGACGCGGGGCTCGACTGCCTGCTCGTCGGCGACCACCACGCGACGCCCGTTCCCTACTACCAGAACACCCCCCTGCTTGGCCGGCTGCTCGCCGAGTGGGGTGACGGTCCGTTCGGCGCTTTGTTCCTCCTGCCGCTGTGGAACCCGGTGCTCGTCGCAGAGCAGGTCGGGACGTTGGCGTCGCTCGGGCGCGGGCGGTTCATCCTCCCGCTCGCGGTCGGCGGCAGGGACCAGCTCGCGCCGATGGGCGTCCACGTGGCCCACCGCGGCCGGCACTTCGAAGCCGGGCTGGAGATCGTCCGCCGGCTGCTGGCGGGCGAGACGGTCAGCGCGGGCAAGCCGTTCGACGTGCGCGACGCCCGCATTGCACCCGTCCCGCCCGAGCCGGTCGAGGTGTGGATCGGCGGCACGGCGGAGCGCGCCGTGGACCGGGCAGCACGGCTCGGGGACGGCTTCCTCGCCAACGCCGACCTCACGCCCGAGCAGGCGCGGGCCACGATCGAGCTGTACCGGGAGCGGTGCGAGGCGCACGGCCGCACGCCGACCGCGATCGGCATCCGCCGCGACATCCACGTGGGCGCCGACGCTGCCGACGCCGAGCGGGTCGCGGGCCCCGTCGTCGCCGGCGGCTACCGCGGCTTCGATCCGTCCGCGTGCACGTACGGGAGCATCGAGCACGTCAGCGAGCAGCTCGGCCGGTACGCGGCGATGGGCTACACGGACGTCATCGTCCGCCACCTCGCCGAGGACCAGTCCGAGGTCCTCGCGTCCTACGGGCGGTTGGCCGAGGTACGCGAGGCGCTGCTACCGGCCTGAGCGCCGACGGGTCGCAGCGCGGCATCGACGACCGCGAGCACGCCGGCGCGCCGCTCGGGCTCGACGGTCAGGCCGGTCTGGAGCTCGGCCATGAGCAGCGCGAGCACGATCGTCTCGAGGCCGACGGCCAGCTCGGCGGGATCGACATCGGGCCGGATGTCGCCCCCGGCCTGGGCTTCGGCGAGGTCGTCGGCGAGCTCGGCGGTGAGCGCGACCAGGGACGGGATCGTCACGAGGCGGGCGGCGACCTCCGGCTCCAGGCCGGAGAGGACCCGGCGGGCGAGCGGGTACTGGTCGACGCGCTCCCAGAGCTCGTTGACGAAGAGGAACAGCTGGTCGCGTGCCGACCCGCCGCGCTCCCCGGCCACCCGGGCGACGTCGATCAGCGCGCCGGCGTCGGCGTCGACCGCCGCCTGGAACAGGCCGTCCTTGCCGGCGAAGTAGGCGTAGGCAGCGGCCGGCGTGAGGCCGGCCTCCCGGGCGATGTCCGACACCGAGGTGCGCCGGAACCCGTCGGCCGCGAACCGGCGCACGGCGATGTCGAGGAGGCGCTGCCGGGTCCGCTCGCCCTTGCCCGGCACCAGGGTCGCGATTTGGGTCATCGAACTCCTTCGGTCGCCGTCGCACACGCATCGTACCTGGTCAGCTGGGTGTTTCCAACGACCTGAAAGAACCGCTTGACTCGTCAATTCTGATGGGCGAGGCTGACGGCATGACCACCACGACGGCACCCGTCACCGCCGAAGATCGCGTCGCCCGCCTGTCCACGGCGTCGGTCCGCAAGGTGCTCGAGCCCGAGGAGCTCTTCGACTGGGCATCTCTCGGGGACGGCCAGGTCCTCGGCGACGAGCTCCTGACCACCGCCGGCCTCGACCTCGAGCTCACCGCGGACGCCAAGGCGCGCCTCTCCCGCGAGGAGGTGGCGTCGATGCTCCAGATGGGGATCAACTTCGAGGCCGTTCTCAACGCGGGCTTCGCGCTCCAGATCGCCGAGACCGCGGACATCGCCGACCCCCGCGTCACCTACATGCTCCACGAGATCGCCGAGGAGACCCGCCACCAGCGCGCCTTCATCCGCCTCGTCCAGCAGCTCCGACCGACGGCCGTGAACCCCCTAGCCGGCGGGTTCGTGGAGAAGGTCCTGCAGTTCAACATCCGTCGGTTCATCCGGATGCCGGCGTTGCTGATGGTCCTGGTGCTCGCGGGCGAGGAGATCCCCGACCTGCTCCAGAAGATCGCGTCCGAGCACCCCGACACCGACCCGCTCCTGGCAGCGGTGAACCGGTACCACCGCCAGGAGGAGGCGCGGCACCTGTCGTTCGCGAAGACGACGCTGCCCGAGCTGTACGCGGGCGCCGGACGCCTCGACCGCCTGCGCATCCGGCATCTGGCCCCGCCCATCATCCGCGGCCTGTTCGAGATGTTCGTGCACCCGGGCGTGTACTCGGCCGTCGGCCTCCCGGGCTGGAAGACGTGGCGCAGCGTCAACCGCACGCCGAAGCGCCTCGCCGTCCGCTACCACGCGACGCGCAACATCCTGCGCACGTTGCTGGCGACGGGGGTGTTCACGCCCGGTCGCGTGCCACGTGGCTGGCGGAGGCTGTGCAGCGTCGATCGCTACGGCGAGCCGGTGGGGCCCGACCTGCCGCTTCCCGTCGCCGTCTGACGTCGGCTAAGCGCGGGCGGCGTTCCGCAGCTTGTACCGGGCGATCCGCTCGACGCGGCTGACGAAGTCGGGCGAGCGGCGGAGTCGCTCGCCGAGCTCGTCGGTCGACATCCCGCGGTCACGCCAGGTCAGGATCCGGCGCTCGACGGGCCGCAGCGAGCCCGCCTTGCGCCGGCGCTGCTCGGCGTCCCGTCCGTCCAGCTGGGCAAGGTGCTCCACCTGCTGGATGAAGCGCCGGCCTCGCTGGAACCGGCGGGCGATCTCGGTCTCGGAGACGCCGGCGTCCTTGAGGGCGAGGACCCGGCGCTCGATGGGACGCAGGCGTGTGTCGGGCACGGCCCCCATCATGCCCCGTCACCGATATCGGCAAGCACGGCCTGGGCGGCGTTGCGGCCGTTGGCGCCGATCACCGAGCCGCCGGGGTGGGTGCCTGCGCCGCACAGATACACACCGGGGATCGGGGTGCGGGACGCGAAGCGCCGGTCCCACATCTGGTCGGGCAGGCACTCGCCCTGGAAGATGTGGCCGCCGGTCAACCCGATGCGCGCCTCCACGTCGGGCGGGCCGAGAACCTCGCGCTCGATGACGCAGTCCGTGACGTCGGGCGCGAAGCGGGCGATCGCGGCGAGGACGCGGTCGCCGATCTCGCCCCGCCCCTCGTCCCAGGTCCCTTCGGCGAGCGTGTACGGCGCGTACTGCGCGAACACGCTCATGGTGTGTGCGCCCGGCGGCGCGACGCTCGGGTCGTACGGCGTCTGGAAGTAGACCTCGCACCACTCGGGCGCGGGCTCCCCGCGGCGGCACGCGTCGTACGCGGCCTGGGTCTCGTCGACGCCTCGAGCGATCTCGACCTGCGCCCGGT
>JBKOZX010000287.1:0-2317 GCA_046726115.1 Actinomycetota bacterium
GAACGAACCTGACCCGGTGCTCGAGGCCCAGATCCGCGACGAGCTTCCGGAGGGCGACGACCTGCGCGGGGCCGTTCGTCCCGCTCGGGCCCCCCACCACGAGCAGCGACACGGCGTCGTCGAGCTCGGCGAGCGCCCGCACCGCCAGGTCGGCCCCTTTGAGCGGCTGGATGCGACCGACGTAGAGGAGCACCCGCGACTCGGGGTCGAGCCCGAGCGTGCTTCGAGCTGCAGCGCGATCGCCCGGAACGAACACCCGGTGATCGACACCCGGTGGCACAACCTCGATCCGATCCTCCTGGGCGCCGTACAGCGTGACGAGCTGCCGGCGCTCGTCGTCGGTGGCCGCGATCATCAGGTCGGCGCAGCGGACAATCTCGCCCTCGACCCGGGCGCGGGTCTCAGGATCGTCGCCCACGCCCGCCTCCGCCTTCACACGATCGAGAGTGTGGAACGTGGCGACGAGGGGCAGGTCGAGGTCGTGCTTGAGCTGGTGGCCGACGGCACCGGAGATCCAGTAGTTGGCGTGCAGCACGTCGGGTGGCTCGTGCTCGGCGGCGAGGAAATCGAGCGCAGCGTCGACGAACGGTTCGACGAGCTCGGGCAGCGCCGACTTCGGAACCGGCGCGATCGGCCCGGCGGCAAGGTGCACGACCCGGAAGCCCGGCTCGACCTCTGCGACCGGCGGCTGTTCGGCATGTTCGGCGCGGGTGAGCACGTCGCAGGTCACCCCGGCACGCGCGAGGTTCGATGCGAGCGAGCGTACGTAGACGTTCATGCCGCCACCGTCGCCCGCCCCGGGCTGTGCGAGCGGCGAGGTGTGGACGCTGAGCATTGCGACGCGCTGAACCGACATCGAAGGAAGAGCCTACCGGCGAGGGCATTGCGCGCCGTTCAGCCCGAGTCCGCTTACGGCGTCCCCTCCGCCTCGGTCCGCTCACGCTGGAACGAACGGTAGATCTCGACCAACGCCTGCTTCTGTGGCTCGGTAATCGTGCGGTCGCGGAGGATGTCGCCGACGAGATCTGCCTCCGTGTCGCGCTCCTCGAGGATCCCGGCGCGCACGTACAGCGTCTCCGACGAGATCCGCAGCGCGCGTGCGATCGCCTGGAGGATCTCGGCGCTCGGCTTGCGCAGGCCGCGCTCGATCTGGCTGAGGTAGGGATTGGAGATCCCGGCCAGCTCGCTGAGCTTCCGCAGCGACAGCCGCGCGGTGCGCCGTTGGTCACGGATGAACTCACCGAGGTCGTGCAGCCTCGAGTCGAGGTCGGGTGTCATTCGCGGGCAGCGATCACGCCTGGCCCACCTTGTGCCGGGCGGCCAGGTCGGCCTCCATGCGGTCGATGACCTGATGCAGATCGCGTCGCTGCTGCGACACCTCCTGCTCCAGCTCGCCGAGCTCGCTGATGGTGTACCGCAGCTCGTCGTCATCGAGGTTCGGGAGCTTGGCGAGCGTGGCGTCCGTGATGAGGCGCTCGCGGCCCCGCCGCCACTCGATCTCCATCGACGGGGCGAGGCGGCGGGTCAGACGGCTCTTCTCGACCGGAGCACGCGGCCCCTCGTCGGCGAGGATCTCCGGGAGCGCGGCGATGAGGTCGCCGACGGAGCCGCCCGACGCACGGCGATCCAGCTCCGCCTCGAGGATGTCGATGCGCGCCTGCGTCATTCGACGGACGTACGACACCTCGGTCTCGATCTCGAGGCACTCGGCCTGCCGACGGCGCAACTCGTCGATCGGCCACTCGGGAAGGTCAACGAGAAACTCCGGATCGAGCACCTTGTCGATGCGGCGTCGGCGCTCGCCCATGAGCGCAACGGTACCAGCGCGCTTCTAGCAGATCTTTACAAGCGTTGGATACGGGTTGATCGCGGGAGCGGTGCGGCCACCCGGGCGGATCTCGAAGTGCGTGTGCGGCGCGCCCGCGTTGCCGGTCATGCCCAGCCTGGCGACCACCTCGCCCTGCGCGACGCGGCGCGGCCCACCGACGTACTCCGACAGGTGGTAGTAGACGTAGGTCAGGCCATTGTCGCCTTCGAGATACGCGCCATTGCCGCCCGAGCCGCCGGGCCCGTACGTGACGTTGCCGCCCACGACGGCGAGGTTGGGCGTGCCCATGGGCGCGAACATGTCGTTGCCCTGGTGCGAGTGCCCGGTACGCGGCTGTCCGAAGTCGTTGCTGAAGGCGGCGCCGGGCACCGGACAGACCAGACCGTCGACAACCGGCGCGCCGAGACCTGCGGCAACCCTCTGCGCCTGGAGTGCCCGCATCGCCAAGTCGGCCCCGGCCACGTTCGCGTCGAGGAGGTTGCGTTCGTC
>JBKOZX010000288.1:0-6903 GCA_046726115.1 Actinomycetota bacterium
TTCACCAGCGGCATTACTTCCCGTCGACGATCGTCGTAGCGGCGGCGGGGAACCTGGATCACGACCGGGTCGTCGAGCGGCTTGCGTCGCGCCCCGAGGCGATCGAGGCGAGCGCCGACGTCGACCTGGGGCGATCGGTCGCGGGGCTCGCGCCAGCCCGGCCGCGCGCCGTCCTCACCCGAGCGACGCAACAGGTCCACCTGGTCCTCGGCACCCGGGGTATCGCGCGTGAGGACCCGGATCGGTATCCCCTGACCGTCCTCAACCAGGCGCTGGGTGGCGGCATGTCGTCGCGGCTGTTCCAGGAGGTTCGCGAGCGTCGCGGGCTCGCCTACTCGGTGTACTCGTACCGGGTCGCGTACCTCGAGACGGGCGCGTTCGGCGTGTACGTCGGCACCGCGCCCGGCCGCGTCGACGAGGCGGTCGACGTGGTCGGGGGCGAGCTCGATCGCGTGATCCGCGACGGTGGCATCGGCGGCGAGGAGCTCACGTCGGCGAAGGGTCACCTCAAGGGCTCGATGGCGCTCTCGCTCGAGACGTCGAACAGCCGTATGCACCGGCTCGGGAGCAGCGAGTTGATGCTCGGCGAGGTGCAGTCCCTCGACGAAGTCGTCGCCCGCGTCCAGTCCGTCACGGTCGAGGACATCGCCCGTGTCGTGCAGCGCCTCTTCACCTCGGAGCCGCGCACGCTCGCCGTGGTCGGCCCCGTCGACGAGGCGAAGCTCAGCAGCCTGGGTTGAGCCGGCGGTTGTCCGCTCGCCCGTCCGCCCGCCGCGACTTAGCCTTGGGCACGTGATCCCGGTCGGCGTGTTCGGAGCTGGCGGGCGCATGGGGTTGACCGTGTGCCAAGCCGTGATCGACGACGAGGACCTCGACCTGGTCGCGGCCGTAGACCCGCATCACGCCGGCATCGACCTCGACCAGCTCGGTCTCCACGGTACGGGTCTCCAGATGTCGACGGCGCCGGACGCGTTGACGCACGCGGGCGCCGAGGTGGCGGTCGACTTCACCGTGCTCGACGCCGCGCGCGAGAACCTCGAGTGGTGTGCCGACCACGGCGTGCACACTGTCGTCGGCACGACCGGCTTCACGTCGGACGACTTCGACACGCTCCGCAAGCGATTCGAGGAAGCCGAGGCCAACGCCGTGATCGCACCCAACTTTGCGATCGGTGCGGTGCTGATGATGCGGCTTGCCGAGCTCGCGGCACCGTTCTTCGAGACCGCCGAGGTGATCGAGCTTCACCATGACAACAAGGCTGACGCCCCCTCGGGTACGGCGATGATGACCGCGCAGCGCATCTCCGACTCGTCGAGCGAGTGGGCGGCCGACCCGACCAAGACCGTCGTGGCGGAGGGCGCGCGCGGCGGCATCGGCCCGGGCGGGATCAGGGTGCACTCGCTGCGCTTGCGCGGCCTGGTCGCGCACCACGAGGTGCTGCTGGGCACGACGGGCCAGTCGCTCTCGATCCGCCATGACTCGTACGACCGGACGTCGTTCATGCCCGGCGTGTTGCTGGCGGTCCGTCGAGTGCGCGAGCGGCCCGGGCTCACCGTGGGCCTCGACGCGCTGCTCGACCTCTGAGTGATCGGCGCTCTGACCAGCGCACACGCCCTTGAGCGGGGCAAATCCGGTCATTAGTGTCCCGCACGTGACCTCGGGGGGTGAGCGTCAACCGATCCTCGCCGTGCAGAACCTCGAGGTCGTGTATGGATCGGCAATCCAGGTGCTGCGCGGGGTCAGTCTCGAAGTCGAGCCGGGCAAGATCGTGGCGCTCCTCGGTGCCAACGGCGCGGGCAAGACGACGCTCCTACGAGCGGTGTCGGGCCTCCTTCGGTTCCACCGCGGCTCCATCCCACGTGGTTCGGTCGAGTTCAACGGCGAACGGATCGAACGGCTCGACGCCGCCGCGATCGTCCGTCACGGGATGGCCCAGGTGATGGAGAGCCGCCGGATCTTCGCCGAGCTCACCGTGGATGAGAACCTCCGCGCCGGCGCGTACTCGCGGCGAGACCGCGGACGCGTCAAGAAGTCGTACGACAAGGTGCTCGAGCTGTTCCCGGTGCTGGCGGAGCGCCACAAGCAGACCGCTGGTTACCTCTCGGGCGGCGAGCAGCAGATGCTCGCGATGGCGCGGGCCATGATGGCGGCGCCGAAGTTGATGCTGCTCGACGAACCGTCCCTCGGCTTGGCGCCACTCATCGTGCAACAGATCCGCAACCTCGTGGTCGAGATCAACAAGGAAGGGACGAGCGTGCTGCTCGTCGAGCAGAACGCCACGATGGCGCTCTCGATCGCGGACCACGGCTACGTGCTGGAGAACGGCGTGATCGTCAAGGACGGCCCGGGCCAGGCCATGCTCGCCGACTCCGACATCCAGGAGTTCTACCTCGGCGTCGGGGACGCCGGGCAACACTCGTTCCGCGACCTCAAGAGCTACCGGCGGCGCAAGCGGTGGACGGCGTGACCGCGGTCCGGGCGGACGGGCGCACCCTGCTCGACGTCACCGACGTCACGCTCCGCTTCGGCGGCGTCACGGCGCTGGAGCAGGTCACCTTCCACGTCGACGACAACGAGCTCTTCGCCATCATCGGCCCGAATGGCGCCGGCAAGACGTCGATCTTCAACTGCCTGAACGGCGTGTACCACCCGCAGGAGGGCACGATCAGGTTCGAGGGCACCGAGGTCATCGGCATGCGTCCCTCGCTCACGGCCAGCCTCGGCATCGCACGAACATTCCAGAACCTCGGGCTCTTCGTGAACCTGAACGTGATCGACAACCTCATGCTCGGCCGCCACCACCTCATGAAGACAGGGTTCCTGGGCGGCGCGCTGTGGTGGGGACGCGCGAAGCGCGAGGAGATCGAGAACCGCCGTCGGGTCGAGGAGATCATCGAGCTCATCGAGCTCGGGCCGTACCGTTACCAGCCGGTCGGGATGCTCCCGTACGGGATCCAGAAGCGCATCGAGCTCGGGCGCGCGCTGGCGATGGACCCGAAGCTCTTGCTCCTCGACGAGCCCGTTGCGGGCATGAACTTCGAGGAGACCGAGGACATGGCCCGCTACATCCTCGAGGTCAGGGCCGAGCTCGGGCTCTCGATGATCCTCGTCGAGCACGACATGCACCTCGTGATGGATATCGCCGACCGGGTGCTCGCCCTCGACTTTGGTCGCCCGATCGCGAGCGGCCGACCCGAAGAGGTCCAGCAGGACGCGCGCGTCATCGAGGCCTACCTGGGGCAACCGGCATGAGCACCGCGGTCGAGCCTCTCGCCGTCCCGACAGCCGGCGCCGCCATCACCCTGCCCGCGATGCTCCTGCTCCACGCCACGACGCGCGCCAAGGACGTTGCGCTGCGCGTCAAGCACCTCGGTCGGTGGGAGGAGATCAGCTGGGCCGAGTACGAGCACCGCGCCGCCCGCCTCGGGCTCGGGCTGCGCGAGCTCGGCGTCGCGGCCGGCGACATGGTCGCGGTGCTGGCCGACAACCGGCCGGAGTGGCTGTACGCCGATCTCGGCGTGCAGGGCATTGGCGCGATCACGGTGGGCGTGTACCCGACGAGCGAGGAGGCTGAGGTTGCCTACGTGCTCGCGACCTCCGCCGCCAAGGTCGTGATCGTCGAGGACGAGGAGCAGCTCGACAAGTTGCTCCTTGTCCGCGACCAGCTGCCGGCACTGAGGAAGATCATCGTCGTCGACACCCGCGGCATTCGTTCGCTGGCGGATCCGATGACCGTCAGCCTCGAGGAGATCGACGTCCTCGGGGAGCAGCGTCTGCGCAGCTCGCCTGGTGAGTGGCGGGAGGCCGTCGCCGCCCTCCCCGGCGGCCGAAACGTCGCGATCGTCGTCTTCACCTCGGGTACCGCGGGCCCAGCGGAGGGCGTCATGCTCTCGCACGCCAACCTCGCCGCCGCCGGCGCGATCACCACCGAGTTCTACGACGCCCGGCCCGACGACGAGGTGCTGTCGTACCTCCCGCTCTGCCACGTCGCGGAACGCCTCGTGTCGGTGGTCGCCGCGATCCGCGCCGGCTTCATCGTGAACTTCGGCGAGGGCGGCGAGTCGTTCGCCAACGACCTCCGCGACGTGCAGCCCACGTTCTTCCTCGGCGTTCCCCGGGTATGGGAGCGCCTTGCCGCAACGGTGCAGGTCCGGATGCGCAACGCGAGCTGGTTGAAGCGGCGCAACTACGCAATATGGCAAGCGCGCGGAGCGAAGCTCGCACGCGCGCGTGCGCGCGGCCAGCACAAGGGCGTCGCCTCCGCGTTTCTCGCGTGGCTCTTCCTCAACCGGTCGCTGCGCCAGAAGCTCGGGATGTCACGGATCCGGGTCGCGCTCTCGGGGGCGGCGCCGATCGCGCCAGAAGTGCTCGCGTACCTCTGGTCGCTGGGGATTCCGGTGCGCGAGGTGTACGGGCAGACGGAGAACACCGCCCTGGCGACGGCGATGCCGGCCGACGACGTCCGGATCGGCACAGTCGGCCGGCCGCTCCCGGGCGTCGAGGTGCGCGTCACCGACGACAGCGAGATCGTCGTCCGCAGCCCCGGCAACTTCGTCGGATATCTCGGCGACGAGGAGGCGACGCGTGCGGCGCTCCGCGACGGGTGGCTGCGGACGGGCGACCTCGGCGAGCTCGACGCGGACGGGTTCCTCTCGATCACGGGCCGCACGAAGGACATCGTCATCACCGCCGGGGGCCTCAACGTCTCGCCGAACAAGATCGAGAACCTGCTGAAGGTGTCGCCGTTCATCCGTGAGGCGATGGTGATCGGCGACCGTCGCCCGTACCTGACCACACTGATCGGGATCGACGGCGAGACGGTTGCGGCCTGGGCGCAGCAGCAAAACATCCCCTTCACGACGCACCGTGACCTGGTCGAGAAGCCCGAGGTCCGGCGCCTCATCGAGAGCGAGGTGGCCGACGTGAACAACTACCTCGCCGAGACGGAGCAGATCCGTGGGTTCGAGCTGATCCCCGTCGACCTCGAGGAGGCCGGCGTCCTCACGGCGACCCAGAAGGTGCGACGCCGGATCGTCGCCGACCATTTCGGCGACCTCATCGATCGGATGTACGCCGCATGACGAAGTTCTTCTCCCTCCTCCAGGACGGCCTCGCCCTCGGTGCCGTGTACGCGCTGGTCGCGCTCGGCTTCGTCGTGATCTTTCGCGCGACGGGGGTGATCAACTTCGCCCAGGGCGGCCTCGTCGTGCTCGGGGCCTTCCTCGTGTACCAAATGCAAACCACCTGGGACGTCCTCGGTGGCGGTCAGACCTGGCCGGGCTTCGTCGTGAGCGCGCTGTTCGCGGCGGCGTGCGTAGCGGCCGTCGGAGCCGCGTTCGAAGCCCTCGTGCTCCGGCGCATGATCGGCCAGCCGATCTTCGCCGTCATCCTGATCACGATCGGCCTGTTCTTACTCGTCGAACCGATTACGACGACCATCTGGCACAACCCGCCCAGCGGCGTCGAGACACCGTTCGGCCTGAAGAACGTCACCGTGGGCGACGTCAAGATCCTCCAGGTCAACATCGCGACCGTTCTGCTCGGCGCCATTGTCATGGGCGGCTTCTTCCTGCTGTTCCAGTATACGAAGGTCGGCGTCGGCATGCGCGCGACCTCCGTCGATCAGGAGGCCGCCCTCGCCCAGGGCATCAACGTGCGCCGCATCTTCGCCCTCTCATGGGCCATCGCCGGCGTCGTCGCCGTCGTCGCCGGGATGATGCTGGCCGGCGGCGCCGGACCCGCTCCCAGCCTGAGCGTGGGCATCGCGGTGATCGCGCTGCGAGCGTTCCCCGCCATCATCCTGGGCGGGCTCGACTCGCCCGGCGGTGCCGTCGTGGGAGGTCTCATCATCGGCGTGGCCGAGGTCATGGCGAAGGGGTACATCCCCGACCTCATCCCGTCCCTCGGGCCCGAGTTCGGCGACATCGTCCCGTACCTGATCATGATCGCCATCCTGCTCGTGCGTCCCTTCGGGCTGTTCGGGACGCGCGAGGTTCGGAGAGTCTGATGGCCCGGGCGAACCGCACCATGATCCGCAACTACGCGGACGACCTGCGGCTCTTTCCGACCACCGCCAAGCGCGTCAGCCTGGTCGCGCTCATCGCCCTCTACCTGCTCGTCCCGTGGCTGATCAACGACGAGTGGGGCAGCGTGCTCGCGCTCGCCGGCGTCGTGGCGATCGGTGCGATCGGCCTCAATCTGCTGACGGGGTACACAGGCCAGCCGTCGCTCGGAATGGCCGCGTTCATCGGCTTGGGCGCGTTCGTTGCCGGCTACTACGGCGGCGGGAGAATCGAAGACGGCATCGGCTACGACCTCAACATCTTCGTGTACCTCTTCATCGCGCTCATCGCGGGCGGGGCGGTCGGGTTCCTCATCGGTCTACCCGCGCTCCGGCTGCGCGGGAACTACCTCGTGATCGTCACGCTCGGGCTCGTGTTCGTCGCGCTCTATGTCTGGAAGAAATGGACCACCTTCACCGGGGGCAACGAGGGCAGCCCGATGCCGATCAAGGCCGACTTCTCCCTCGGCTTCTGGTCGATCGACTTCCTGAAACCGACCGTGCTCGGCAAGGAGCTGGGCCCCAAACAGGGGCTCATGTACCTCGCGTGGGGTTTCGTGATCGTCACCGCGCTGCTGGTGAAGAACATCGTGCGCACCCGCCCGGGTCGAGCCCTGCAGGCCGTGCGCGATCGTGATGTCGCCGCCGAGGTGGTCGGCGTGAGCCTGTTCAAGTACAAGGTCGGCGCCTTCGTGATCTCCAGCGCGATCGCGGCGTTCGCCGGTGTCCTGTACGGCCTGTACCTCGGCTACCTCACGCCCGACCAGACGTCGCTCGGTCTCGTGCTGTCGATCCAGTTCCTCGCCGTCATCGTGGTGGGCGGTATCGGCACGATCTACGGC
>JBKOZX010000289.1:0-4710 GCA_046726115.1 Actinomycetota bacterium
GGGATGGTCGAGGACCTGGCGGAGGTTCGCCACCAGGTTGCCGTGGGTGAGCATGGCCGCCTTCGGCGCGCCGGCCGTGCCGGCCGTGAACAACAGCACGGCGACGTCGCTGTCCTCCCGCGCGACGGCTGCGGCGGGCTCGACGGATTCCGAGCCGTCGCGCGGCGGGCGGAGCACTACAGCGGGCTCGACCGTCGCCAGCTCGCGGTCGATCTCGGGTGCGGGCGAGTGTGGGTTCAGCGGGACGGCTACCGCCCCGGCCCGCAACGCCCCGAGGTACGACGCCACGAACGCGACCGTGTTGTGCCCGTCGATCGCGACGCGGTGGCCGGGCTCGATCCCGTCGGCGCGCAACGCGCCGGCCACCCGGGCGGCTCGCGCTTCGAGCTCGCCGTAGGTGATCGCCCCGGCCGTGCTGCGCAACGCCACCGTGTCTGGTGCGCGCGCCGCCGGCGCGAGCAGGACGTCAGCAAGGTTTGTCACAGGATTGCTCCTTGCTTTACCAACGCCGCCTGCAGCTCGTCGATGTCGACTTGGGCGACGGGAACGCCGTCGCGAGCCGCGAGCGCGGCCGCCGTCCCGGCCGCCTCGCCCAGGGCCAAGCTCGGGCCCATGACCCGGATCGACGCCAGGGCGTCGTGGTCGGCCGACAGGCAGCGCCCCGCGACCAGCAGGTTCGGCGCATCGCGGGGCCGCAAGCTGCTGTACGGCACCTGGTAGCTCAGGCCCGCAGGTAGGAACTCGTACTCGGTCGTGCGGTCGCGCACGTGGTACTCGCGCGGCCACGCTCCCCTCGCCACGGCGTCGTCGAACGTCGCCCCGCGGGTGACGTCGCCGCCGGTGAGCACGTAGTCGCCGATGACGCGGCGGGTCTCGCGCACGCCGAGGGCGGTCCCCGTGTCGTCGAGGAACGCGTCCGCGAAGCCGGGGACGTGGGCGCGCAGGAAGTCGGCCGCCTCCTGCGCCAGCCGGCGCCCTTCGAGCTCACCCCAGGTCGCCTGGCGGACGTCGGTCACGTCGATCGGCGAGCCATCGGGGTTGCGCACGCGCGTCATCGCGCCGACGAACTCGCCGGGTCGGAGCGTAGGGATGATTGCGCCGCCGTCGCGCGAGAGGTGCCCGCCGTGCTCCGCGATCAGGTCCCCGAGCGTGGGCACCGCACTCATCGCCGCCGCTGTGTCGACATGCTGCATCACGAACTGCATGGAGCCGAACTGGCGGTATCCGGCCGGGCCGAGCTCGGTCGGCACCCCTACGAACGCAGCGACGTCGGCGTCGCCCGTGCAGTCGACGAAGACCGTCCCGGTGACGGCCTTCGGACCGCGCTTGGTCGCGAGGATCAGCGCGCGCAGCCGACCGTCGTCGTCGACGACGACGTCCGCGACGAGCGAGTGGAGCAGGACGTCGAGCCCCTCCTGCTCGGTGACGAGCTGGTCGGTCAGGCGCTTGACCGCCCACGGGACGTACAGGAACACGGCGGTCTCCTTGAACGGCACCGGCCCGACACCGGCGCCGTTGCGCGCGAGCGCGTCGGCGACTTCGCGGGCGATGCCGCCGACGACGAAGTCGAAGTCGCCGCCGTCGGCGTCGCCGACGTACAGCCCGCAGATGGTCCCGACCTTGGCGACAGTGAGGTTGCCGCCCAGGAATCCGTACCGCTCGCACAGCACGACTCGGGCGCCGCCACGGGCGGCAGCCAACGCCGCGCCGAGACCGGCCGGCCCGCCCCCCGCCACGACCACGTCGGCCTCCGCCAGCACGTCGGCCTGACGCTCGGGGACACGCACAGGCGGAAGGTACCGCCGCGTCCGCACCTGCGCCCCTCTCACCTGTCGCTCTGGACACATGGGCGATTTATGCCAGGTGCGCCGGTCCACCCTGCGTGGTACAAAACCACTCAAGGCGCGAGGTTGTCGGGTCGATGCCTCGCGTGATTCGGGGTTCCGGTCCGTGGGTGTGGGGGCCGCGGATGCCGTCACCCGTCATGGAGCGGCGTCCGTGGAACAGCCTCCCAGCCCGCCCCAAGCACCACGCCCACGGCCGGGGCCCCCGATCACCCTTCTTCAATTCGTGCTGTGACCGCGCGCGGCGAACGACTTTGGCCGGCGGCCCGGCCACCTGCCGCCGGCTCAGCCGTTGGGCGCAAGTCGCCGGCGGCAGGGCCGGGCTCGCCGGCCGCGCGTTACGGCCCCAGGCGAAGCACGAACTGGGCGAAGGCTGCCGCGAGGATGATGAAGAGCAAGACGGCGATGGCGATGGTGGTGCCGGGGCGCATCTAGGACGGCTCCCGGTCTCGATCCTGGTCCTCGCCCGTCACGGTGGCGCCGGGCGGCACGAGGGTGACCCCCGAGCCGGCGTGGAGCTTGCACTCGGCTGCGGCCGAGCCCCGGTCGAGAGCGAGCGCGGTCAGCCCGTACGAGTCGACCAGCAGGACGAGCTCGGACGGCTTGGCGTCGGCGTACGTGTCCACCCAGCGAACCGAGCGCGCCTGCTCGCCGAAGCGGACCTCGATCGCGGCTCCCCGGTCGCCACCGTGGGCCCGCAGCTCGTCGGGGTCGATGTTGAGCTCACAGTTCCCGAACCGGTCGATCCACCAGACCTCGCCGAGGATCGCCCCACCCGCGTCGTGCCGCGGCAGCGACACGAGACCGGGGACGAGCCCGGCGGCGTCGACCTCCTCGCCCAGCTCGGACATGTCGACACCGGCGGCGAGGTGGGCGGCGGCCGGCGAGAGGATGTCGCGCCCGGCGAAGGTCGGGCCCGGCGCCGGCAGGTGGTGCTCGGTGTTCGTGAGCGAGACGACGCGCTGCGCCCCGCCAAGGATGGCGACCGCGGGAGCCAACAGGCCGTTGTCGGGCCCGAGCAGGATCCCGTGCTCCACCTCGATGGCGATCAGCCGGCGGTCGGTGCCGACGCCAGGATCGACGACGGCCAGCACGATGCCCCCTTCGGGGAGGTATTGGGCGGCGCGTACCAGCGTGAGCGCCCCTGCCCGCACGTCCTGCGGAGGCAGGTCGTGGGTGACGTCGATGATCTGGAGGTCGGGAAGCAGGCTCAGCATCACCGACTTGCACACCCCGACGAACTCGTCGGCGTGGCCGTAGTCGGAGAGGAACGAGACGAATGGCCGGGCCGGGCTCACCGGCGTCCCATGACGCGCCTATCCGGCCTGCGTGTACCGCGACTCCAGATAGGCGTTGACGTCGACGTCGCGCACCCGGAAGGAGCGCCCGACGCGCACGGCCGGCAGGTCACCCGCCTTGATCAGGCGGTAGACGGTCATCGAAGACACCCGCATCAGATCGGCGACTTCCTGCACCGTCAGAAAGCGTGCTTTGGCGAAAGATTCCGCCACGGTCAACCCCTTGGCTCCTACCCGCTGAGGCGGAGCGTATGCGGGCGATGCCCATGTTGTCTAGGTGGCCGAAGCGCGTTGATGTTTCTACACGCATGCTCGGAACCGAGTCAGCCGCCCGGGCGGCCGATCTCTTCGGAGCGACGCGTCGCGGCCTCGACGGCTTCCAGGAACGCGGCCCGGACGCCGTGAGCCTCGAGGCGGGCCAGCCCGGCGGCGGTCGTCCCGCCGGGCGAGGTCACTGCCGCCCGCAGTGCCTCCGGCCCCTCGACGCCGTCGACGAGCAGGCTGGCCGCCCCCACGAGGGTCTGGTGCACGAGGGTGGCCGCGGTCTCGCGCGGTAACCCGACGAGAACGCCCGCTTCGACCATGGCCTCGGCCACCAGGAACACGTAGGCGGGCCCGGAGCCCGACAACCCGGTGACGGCATCGAGCAGCTTCTCGGGCACGCGCACGACGACTCCGACCGCGCCGAGGATCCGCTCGGCCTCGTCGAGGTGGGCGTCGGTGGCGTGACGGCCGGCCGCGATGGCGGCGGCGCCCTGGCGGACCAGCGCAGCGGTGTTCGGCATCGCCCGCACGACGGGCCGGTCCGGAACCGCGTCTTCGAGGGTGGCGAGCGTGACGCCGGCGGCGATCGACAGCACCAGGGCGTCGGTCTTGAGCGAGGGAAGGCACTGCTCCAGCGCGGGGCCGACGTCGCTCGGCTTCACCGCGACCACGACGACGTCGCTCTCGGCCACGGCCCACGCCGGGCTCGGCACGACGCGCGCACCGCGAAAGCGCTCCTCGAGGACCCGGCGCCGGTCGGGATCGATCTCGGCCTCCGCGAGGGCCTCGGCGTCCCAGCCCGCGTCGAGGAGGCCGGCCAGCAGGGCCTCACCCATGCGGCCCCCGCCCAGCAGCGCCAGTTGCCTCAACGGTCTCTCCTTCGACGCCGTCCCCGCGGGCAGGGTAACGGCGCGGCCGAGCCCGAGGAACCTTCGGGCCGTCCCCGCACTTCCCCGAACGAGGCCGACCGTCCCGCACCTCGGGCCCGGTACGTGGACGATACACGTCTAGGCCTTCTAGTGAAAGATGAAAAATGCTCAGGCAGTTTGAGGCTGCGGAGCGGGGCGGGGCCCGAACGCGATCGCGATGACGGGCTGGAACCACGTCTCGACCAGCTCGTAGAGCACCCCGATGATGCGGTCCAGCTCCGTGACACTCAAGTGCTCGAGGGCGACGCGGCCGATGAGGTAGATGTCGCCGTCGGGCCCGATCGAGAAGCGCGCGCCGTACATCGTGTGGTTGCGACGCAGCAGGTACCGGTAGAGCTCGAGGTGGTTCGCGGGTGGGTCGGGCAGGAAGTACAC
>JBKOZX010000290.1:0-3597 GCA_046726115.1 Actinomycetota bacterium
GGGCATCGCCGGCCACATCACGGCGCGCGACCCGGAGCGCCTCGACCACTTCTGGGTCAACCCGTTCGGCATGAACTTCAGCCACATCCGGGTTTCCGACCTGATCCTCGTCAACGACAAGGGCGATGTCGTCGAGGGAAAGTACGGCGTGAACACGGCCGCGTTCGTCATTCACTCGCAGGTGCACGCGGCGCGACCGGACGTGATCGCCGCCGCCCACGCCCACTCGATCTACGGCAAGTCGTGGTCGGCGCTCGGTCGGCTGCTCGATCCGATCACCCAGGACGTCTGCGCGTTCTACAGGGACCACGGGCTCTTCGACGACTACACCGGCGTCGTGCTCGACCTCGAGGAGGGCAAGCGTCTGGCGCACGCGCTCGGCGGCAGCAAGGCGGTCATCCTGCGCAACCACGGGCTGCTCACCGTCGGCCATTCCGTCGACGAGGCGGCGTGGTGGTTCATCACCATGGAGCGCTCCTGCCAGGCCCAGCTGCTCGCGGAGGCTGCGGGCGACCCCGTGCTGATCGACACCGACATGGCGAAGCTCACGGCGGCGCAGGTCGGCTCGCACCCGTCCGGGTACCTGAGCTTCCAGCCTCTGTACGAGAGGATCGTGCGGGAGCAGCCCGACCTCCTCGACTGACGGGAACTCATGCGGCAGGTCGTTGCTCTACTGGGTGTCGCAGCGCTGGTCGTGACCTTGCTCGCCGCATGCGGCGGCGGCGGCGGCGATAGCGAACAGGTCGGTGCCGAGAAGGCGGCATGCAACAACGCCCCGGACTTCTCTCTCCGGGCGCCGTCGCAAGCTCCGGCTCCTGCGGCCACGGTCGGCAAAGCCGCCGTTGCCGCGTCCCTCCGGGCGCCGTCGCACGCTCCTGCTTCCGTTGCGTACCGCCCGGCGGCGCTGCCACCAGAGCCGGTGGGCGAGCTCCTCCCGAAGGCGAAGTTCGTCGTCGAAGCGAACGTCGCTCGTGTGCTGTACCAGGGCGACACACCAGACCGCGCGAACCACAAGAAGAACCTCGCCGGCCCGATCCCACCCGCGCGGTGTCAGGTCGTCCGGTTCGACATCATGCACGTGGTGAGCGGCGGTGATCCGGGCTCGTCGCTCACGGTCGTCAAGCCGCTCGCACCGTACGTCCTGAAGGTTGGGCAGGCGACGGCCGGCGAGGCGTTCCTCGTCCAGGGCGGCGACCCGTTCCCGATCATCCTCGGGCGGTACGGCCCGTATCCCATCGGTGACGTCGAGGCCGCGCTGTCGACCGGCCAGTAGCCTCAATACGCTCGGCGACGGCGCCAGGAGAAACTGTGGGCAGGCGTGACTACGAGATGGAGGACGCGACCAAGGCCGTCGAGGGTCTCGTCGCCGTACCGATCGTGCGGGCCGTCCTGGTCGGTTCGGCAGGGAGCAGCGAGGGAACGCTCGGCGGCGCGTTGAAAGGCTTGTTCGGTCGTTCTCGTCGCAAGGCCGGGCTGCACTCGCGCAACGCGCTCGTGCTCACGTCGACCTCGATCCGCGTGTTCGCGTGCGAACCTCATGGCTGGCCGCCACGAGCGCGCGACGAAGTCGGCGCGTGGCCGGTCGGCACGGTGCGCGTGTCGGCCGAAGCGGCCGAGAAGTGGTCGGCCTTCTCCGCCAGTCACAGCGGCTCGCAGACGAACCGCTTCTACGACATCACGCTCACCCCGGCCGAGGCCGAGCCGATCGTCGTCCAGTGCCCCCGCACCGACTCGGCCCGGGCGACGATCCAGGCCCTCGAGGACGCGACCGGGAGCAAGCCGTCGCGCATCACCGCCCGTCGGCGGAAGAAGCAGCAGCGCGAACAGGCGGAGAGCTCCGGAGCGTAGGACTAGCCGAGCGCGCCGCGGCTCCGCAGGTACTCGATCGTGCCCTGCTGGAAGCCGTCGGGGTCGGCGATCTTGCCCGCGACGACGTCCTGGAACCACTCGGGCACGTAGATCTCGAACGATCCCGAGTCGAGCTGGTCGACGACCGGTTGCACGATCGCCTCGACGGGCAGCGCCATGCTCATGTCGGCGATCGGCTCGTCGTTGTCGGGCAGCCGGAAGAGCTCGGTGTCGATGATGGCGGGGTTGACGACGTGGACCTTGACCCCGGTGTCGGCGAGGTCGACCGCCATCGCCTCGGACCACGCCGTCAGCGCCGCCTTCGACGCCGCGTACGCCGCTTCGGTGCCCGGCCCCAGGCGTGCCGCGATGGAGGAGATGTTGACGATCCGGCCGCTTCGGTCGATCAGGCCGGGCAGGAGCGCCAGCGTCAGGCGAATGGGCGAGAGGTAGTTGACGGCCATGACGGCGTCGACGACCTCCGGTGACAGTTCGGTGACCCGGCGTCGCTTCGGGATGCCGGCGTTGTTCACGAGCACGTCGATCCCGCCGAGCTCGTCGTCGGCGCGATGCGCGAACGACTCGATGTCGTCGAGACGTGACAGATCGACGGTCCACGACCGCGATTCGGGCGAATGCTTGCGCAGGCGTTCGAGGACGTCGCGCAGGCGGTCTTCGCGGCGCGCGCAGATGCCGACGACCGCGCCGCGTTCGGCGAAGCCCTCGGCGAGCGCGGCGCCGATCCCGGAGGACGCGCCGGTGACCAACACCTTCTTGTCTGCGAGCGAGTAGGTCGTGCCGGGCAGCATAGGGGCGCTGTAGGGTGCCACGGCGGCGTCGGCTTTGCTGACCGTCGCTGCAAAGCCGGAGCTTGCGACGGCGACAGGAGGTAAGTGCCGCTCGAACCGTCTGCCGCTTTGCTGACGGATCGCGTCGCGGTGGTGACGGGCGCCTCCATGGGTATCGGCGAAGCCATCGCGCTGGCGTTTGCGAACTTCGGGGCGGATCTCGCGATCTGCGACCGCGACGTGCCGAACCTCGACGGCACCGCCGACGCGATCGAATCTACCGGCCGCCGTGTCGTTGCTGCCGAAGTGGACGTCCGCGAGCGCGACCAGGTCGACGGCTTCCTCGCCGTCGTCGGTGAGCAGTTCGATCACGTCGACATCCTTGTGAACAACGCCGGCGGGGGGTTCCACGCCGCCTTCCTCGAAGTGAACGCGAAGGGGCAGGACGCGCTCGTGCGCGAGAACTTCATGAGCGTCACCAACTTCGTCCGTGGTGTCGTCCCGCTGATGCCCGACACGGGCGGATCGATCGTGAACCTCACGTCGATCGAGGCCCACCGCGCCGCGCCCGGCTACGCCGTCTACTCGGCAATGAAGGCCGCGGTGGCAAGCCTCACGAAGACCCTCGCCCTCGAGCTGGGGGACCGGATGATCCGGGCCAACTGCATCGCGCCCGACGTGATCCCGACACCCGGGATCGGCGTGGACCTTCCGGTGAACACACCCTTGTCGCGGCGGGGCCACGTCGATGACGTCGCAGCCGCCGCGGTCTACCTCGCCAGCGACCTCGGACGGTTCGTCACCGGCACCACGATCCACGTCGACGGCGGCAACCTCGCCGCCGGCGGCTGGCGCCGTGCCGACGACGGGAGCTTCACCACGTGAAGTTCGGCATCGCTCTCGGCGCGCTCAATGCGCATTTCCACACTGATGTCACCGACGAGGCCGAGCGCCTCGGGTA
>JBKOZX010000291.1:0-5154 GCA_046726115.1 Actinomycetota bacterium
CCCCGAGGTCCCGTCGGTGGCAGCGCTTGCTCCTGAGCTGCCCGAGCTACCCGCGCTCCCCGACGAGGCGCCACCCTTGAAAAGCCTGCTCGATCTCGTCGCCGCGCCCCCGGCCGCGCCGCCGTCCCCCGGTTTCGCAGATCCTGCTCCGGCGGCGCCGGCGCCTGAACTGGATGCGTCGCGCGTCGGGCTGTCCGACCCCCGCTGGCTCGACCCCGTGCTCGATGACGGCCGCGCCCCCGCTCGGGCTCCACCGACGCAGACGCCTTCACCGCTCCACCCGTGTCCCAGCGGCGCCACCTCCCATGGACGCTGCGCCGATCCGGCGAGGCTCTCACCTTCCGGTGCGGACGATGCGGCGCGGCGTGCCGGCCTCTTCGCCGACGCGCGCACGTATGTGTCGTCCTTGATGTTCGATCCTCTGCTCCGGCCTGACTAGCCGCCCTTTCGTGCATGCGACACCACTCGCGCCTCGGCGCGATCGCACGAAGGAGATGACATGGAAGGCAACGGCAAGAGCCAGGGCAGCGCGCCCGCTCGATCCGGCAGGACCGCGACCGACGATCTGCTGACCTCGGCGGAGGTGGCTGCGCTGTTCGGCGTGGACCGACGGACGGTGGTGCTGTGGGCGAAGCGGGGCCGGCTCCCCGCGCTGCGCACGCCCGGGGGGCAGCACCGCTTCCGGGCCGATGAGATCCGCCGGCTGCTCGAGACGAGCACCGGGAGCACGAACGGGGAAGCCGCGTCCGAGTAGTCGGACGCGGCTCTCCGCGTTCTCTGTCGGCCGCGGCGCCAGACGCGCTACTTCTTGTTCTTGGCGCCCGCGACCTTGGCGAGCACGTCGCGGCTGGTGAGGATCAGCAGATCCTCGCCGTCGACGGTGATCTCGGTGCCGCCGTACTTCGAGTAGACGACGACGTCGCCGACCTTGACGTCGACGGGGATGATCTCGCCGGTCTGCTCCGAGCGGGCTCCCGGCCCGGCAGCGAGGACCTCGCCCTGCTGCGGCTTCTCCTTGGCGGTGTCGGGGATGACCAGACCGCTCGTGGTCGTCTCCTCGGCCTCATGGGCCCGGACAACGATCCGGTCCCCCAGCGGCTGCAGGTTCATCGTGGCGCCTCCTCGGCGGTTGTGCAGAGACCTTCGACGTTCCGGGCCTCGACGGCTCATTAGCACTCGAAGGGTGTGAGTGCTAGGTGCTCAACGTAACAGCCCCCGCCGCCCCGCGGCAAGGCGGCCGTCGGCGGAGGCCGACAAGGGTGATCGGCGGAGGCCGACAAGGGTGATCGGCGGAGGCCGACAAGGGTGATCGGCGGAGGCCGACAAGGTGATCGGCGGACGGCGACCTAAGTGATCGTGGGCAGGGCGAGCGACGGGGCGACGCCGGCGTCGAGGGGGGTGGGGCCGTCGGTCCGGAGCCGCCACCAGGCGGCGGCGGCGATCATGGCGCCGTTGTCGGTGCACAGGGCGAGGGGCGGGAGGAACACCCGGCGTCCCGATGCCTCGGCGGCTTCGGCCACCCGGGCCCGCAGCCGTGAGTTGGCGGCCACGCCGCCGCCCAGCACGAGCACCGGCGCCCGCGACTCGTCGGCGGCCGCCACGAGCTTGCTGGTGAGCACGTCGACTGCGGCCTCCTGGAACGAGGCGGCGACATCCGGGGTCGCGACGCCCGGGTGCCTGCGCACGTGGTTGACCACCGCGGTCTTGAGCCCGGAGAAGGAGAAGTCGTAGCCCTCGTCGAGCATCGGGCGCGGGAACGCGATCGCGGCGGGATCGCCCTCGGCGGCCAGGCGATCGACGGCGGGCCCGCCCGGATACCCGAGGCCCAGGAAGCGGGCGACCTTGTCGAACGCCTCGCCGGCGGCGTCGTCGACGGTCTGGCCCATCATCCGGTACCGGCCGTGGCCTTCCATCACGACGAGCAGCGTGTGCCCACCCGACACGATCAGGACCGCCAACGGCGGCTCGAGATCGGGTTCCTCGAGCCAGCCTGCGTACAGGTGGGCCTCGAGGTGGTTGATCTGGACGTAGGGCAGGCCGGTCGACAGCGCCAGTGCCTTCGCCGCGCTCACCCCGACGAGGAGGGCGCCGGCGAGCCCGGGCCCGTGGCAGGCGGCGACGGCGTCGAGCTCGGCGACGTCGAGCACGCCCGCCTCCATGAGCGCCTCGTCGATGACCGGGTTGATGAGCTCCAGGTGGGCGCGGCTGGCGAGCTCGGGCACGACCCCCCCGTACGGCGCATGGAGCTCGACCTGGCTCGAGACGACGGAGGAGCGCACCTGCCGGCCGTCCTCCACGACGGCGGCGGCGGTCTCGTCACACGACGTCTCGATCCCGAGGATTCTCACGTTCTCCCATTGTCGCCGTCGCAAGCTCCGGCTTTGCGGCGACGGTCGGCAAAGCCGCCGCCGCCGCGCCTACCAGCGCTTGGGCTCCTCCACGACCGTCTCGCCGTCGATCTGGCGTTCGAGCCCATCGAGCAGCTCGGTGTACTCGCCCCGCTGGGCCTCGTGCGCCCACATCACGAGCGCGTCCTCGTTGGTCTCGGCGTAGTAGTTCTTGCGCACGCCCACGGGCGCGAAGCCGAAGCGGCGGTAGAGCTCCTGGGCGGGCTTGTTCGACAGCCGCACCTCCAGCGTGAGGCTCCGCGCCTGGCGCGCGATCGCCTCCCGCGCCAGCACGAGCAGCAGCCGGGTGGCGACCTGGCGGCGCTGCCAGCGCGGGTCGACGGCCAGCGTGGTGATGTGCCCGTCGTCGGCGGACATCATCAGCCCGCCGTACCCGACGACGTCGCGGCCGACGCGGGCGACGAAGTAGGCGCGGCTCGAGCGCAGCGCGAGCTCGCTCAGGAAGAGCGACATCGTCCACGGGCGGGGGTAGACCTGCTGTTCGATGCGCAGGACGGCGCGCACGTGCCGTCGGCGCATGGGCACGACGTGCACGACGAGCGGCTCGGGAGTCGGCTCGACGGCCACTACGACGCCTCCCTCCTCTCCCATTCGAGCTCCGCATCGCTACGACGCAGGTACATCGGCTGCACGTCCCAGGCGGAAGAGAAATCCTCCCGTTCCATGCGGGCGCTCGCCAACTCGACCAACGCCGCCGCGCTCGGGAACGCGAACGACGGGCCGGCCTGCTCGGCCCGGTCGACGCCGGCGAACGCTTCCTGGAATTGGAGCGCGCCGTCACCGGCGAGGAGCACGTCGTCGCCCGCCGCGATGAGCTCGGCGACGAGATCGTCCGGCGCGCCGAACTCGTACTCGGTCACGCGCTGCACGCCGCCGGGAACGGGCCGGTAACGGGCGTGGAACACCTCGCGCCGGCGGGCGTCGAGCACGGCGGCGACGAGCCGGTTGGTGTGACGCAACGGGTAGGCGACGAGGTCGAGGCTCGGGACACCGACGATCGGGACGCGCAGCGCCTGCGCCATCGTCTTGGCCGTCGTGACGCCGACGCGTAGGCCGGTGAACAACCCCGGACCCAGCCCGACCGCGATGCCCGACAACCGCTCCAGCTGCACGTCGAGCTGGCGGCACAGGTACTGGATCGCGGGCGCCAGGTGCTCGGCGTGGCGGCGGTCGGGCCCCAGCCGGACCTCGCCGAGCACGGCCCCGTCGGCCGCGATCGCAACACTCACTTGCGGGGTGGCGGTGTCGAAGCAGAGCAGGTGCACGTCAGCTCCTCACGGCCAGCTCGGCGGCGCGGGCGCGCCACGACCGCCCACGGCCCTCGAGCTCGACGACGCGCTCGTCGTCGCCGTCGCCGGCGGCGAGACGGACGTCGAGCCGATCGCCGGGGAGGAGCGTGTCGATCGCGTCGCCCCACTCGACGAGCGTGACGGCGTCGTCGCGCACGAGCTCCTCGAAGCCGAGGTCGTGCATCTCCTGGATCGTGTCGACCCGGTACACGTCGATGTGGACGAGCGGCAGCCGGCCCTCGTACTCGCGCACGATCGTGAACGACGGGCTCACGACCGGTTCGGTGACGCCGAGCGCGCGAGCGACGCCGCGGGCGAACACGGTCTTCCCTGCACCGAGCCCGCCGACGAGGGAGACGACGTCGCCGGGCCGGAGCAGCTCCCCGACCGAGCCGGCGAGCGCAAGCGTCTCGTCGGTCGACCGCGTGACGGCGCGCGCGGCGCCGGTCATCGTCTCGTCCGTCGGAGCGCCCGCTTCACGAGTACGAAGTCGGCGCGCACCTGAGCGAGGGTGGTGCCGCCGCCGCGCAGCACCGCCGCCGGGTGGAGCGTCGGGATCAGCGCGGCGCGCTCACGGAACGGGAACTCCTGTCCCCGCAGCTTGGTGATCCCCTCCTTGGTGTCGAGCAGCAGCTTGGTGGCGAAGTTGCCGAGGGTCACGAGGACGGTCGGTTCGATGAACGCCAGCTGGGCTTCGAGGTAGGGCCGGCAGCTCTCGATCTCGTCCGGGAGGGGGTCGCGGTTGCCGGGTGGGCGGCACTTGACGACGTTGGCGATGTACACCTGGTCTCGCCGCAGGCCGATGCCCTCGATCAGCTGGGTGAGGAGCTTCCCCGCCCGTCCCACGAACGGGATGCCCTGGCGGTCCTCCTCCGCCCCTGGGCCCTCGCCCACGAAGACGAGATCGGCGTGCTGGTCGCCGTCGCCGAACACGACCTGGGAGCGGCCCTGGGTGGCCAGCGGGCACTTCGTGCACGCGAGCGCCTCCCGCTCGAGCTCCTCGAACGACGCGAACGGCGGCGGCTCGACCAGCAGGGACACGCTCGATGCTACGTCCTCGTCAGGAGACCGCGTCCCGGATGGCGGCGACGACGACGTCGCCGGCGACCACCCGCAGCCGGTCGAGGTGGGCGTCGACTGCGCCCGTGGCGAGGGCGATCGTGAGGTCGCCGTCGAAGCGGGTGTGCGACGGGTGGATCGTCCGGCTCATCGCGTGATGCGCCGTCTGCGACACCAGATGGCACTCGAGCTTCGTGAGCCGGGCGTTCGTGGCCACGACCACGAGCGTCGTGTGCTCGCCCTCCTCGAACGGCAGCGGCTCCGGGAAGGCCGGTGCGTCCGGGGGCGCGGCCGAGCCCGCCAGCACCCGCCCGTCGTCCCCGACGATGTCGCCGATCGCGTTGACGACCGCCAGCGCGCCGACGACGACCTCGCCGGCGCGGGTCGCGGCCGAGCCG
>JBKOZX010000292.1:0-2078 GCA_046726115.1 Actinomycetota bacterium
AGGAACGGCAACGAGTTTCTCCTGCCCGACGGCCGACGACCGACGATCCGGACCTTCACCCCGTACCGCGTCGACCCCGAGACACGGGAGATCGATCTCGAGATCGTCGTCCACGGGAGCGGAGCCGCATCGGAGTGGGCCGCGGCCGCCGAGCCCGGCAACACGGCGGCAATCGCCGGGCCCGGCCGCGGATATGTAGTCGATCCCGACGCGCCCTCCTTTCTCCTCGCGGGCGACGAGACCGCCATCCCCGCCATCAGCCAGGTGCTCCAGAACCTCCGTCCCGACGCGCCGGCCCAGGTTCACGTCGAGATCGCGCACGCCGACGCCGAGCTCCCACTCCCCCACCACCCACGCGCCACCGTCGAGTGGCACCAGCTACCGGCGGGCGCGTCGCCTGGTGATGCGCTCGTCGCCGCCGTCCGTGCCGCGGACCTCGATGCCGAGACCCGCGTGTGGGCGGCCGGTGAGGCCGCGGCGGTGCAGCGCATCCGGCGCCACCTGTTCGACGACCGCGGGATGGCGCGCGCCCAGACCTCAGTGCGCGGCTACTGGAAGCACGGGCGCAGCGGGGACGCCGGCGACGACGACTGAGCTGTCCTACTCCGTCCCCGGCGGGATGCCGCAGCTGTGCGCCTCGCGGTGGCGGCGTAGCCCACGGCAACGGCGGCTTTGCCGACCGTCGTCCGCAGCGGCAGCGGCTCTGCCGACTGCTGCTGCAGGAGCGCGAGCTTGCGAGCGCGACCAACAACGGACGAGCCGGAGCTTGCGACGGCGACCATAGGATGGATCCATGGCGGCACTGGACGGCAAGGTCGCGCTCGTCACGGGGGCAGCGTCGGGGATCGGACAGGCCACGGCGGAGCGACTCGCATCCGAGGGCGCCCGCATCTGTGTCGTCGACCTCACCGACGACGCCGGTCGCGCGGTGGCCGAGTCGGTCGACGGCGTCTTCCATCGCGCGGACGTCGGTGAGTCACAAGAGATCGACGCCGCGTTCGCGGCCTGCGAGCGTGAGCTCGGTGGCGTCGACATCGCGTTCCTCAACGCCGGCATCGCGATCGGCCACGCCGACATCGAGACGCTGCCCGACGACCTGTACCGGCTGATCATGCGGGTCAACGTCGACGGCGTCGTGTACGGCGCCCGGGCCGCCGCCCGGGCGATGGAGCGTAGGGGCGGCGGCGCAATCGTCGCGACCTCCTCGCTGGCCGGGCTGATCCCGTTCCCACCCGATCCCGTGTACGACCTCACCAAGCATGCGGTCGTCGGCTTCGTCCGCAGTATCGCCCCCTCGTTGCTCGCGAAAGGGATCACAGCCAACACCGTGAACCCGGGCATGACCGACACGAAGATCATGGGCGAGGACGCCCGGCGGATGCTGCGCGAGGCGAACTTCCCGATCATGCCGCCGAGCCAGATCGCCGAAGCGGTGTTCCGCATCGTGACCAGTGGGCGAACGGGAGAATGCTGGGTCTGCCAGCCGGGGCGAGAGCCCGAGCCCTACCAGTTCCACGATGTCCCCGGCCCGCGCACCGAGGGTGCGCGAGGACGAGTGCCTCCCGGTGTGCGCGAGGGAACCCTCGACACGGGATGAACCCTGGGAGCGCCGTCCGGGACACCTTCTATCCTGGGACACGCTCCGGATGGCTCAGCCGAGAGAGATCCGGAGGGAGAGGACACTGTGGAAGACGACCCGAGAGTCGCGCCCGAGCGCGTCCAGCCCGAGGTGGTCCCGCCGGGACCGCCGGAAGGTGACGGCGCTGACACGCGGCAGGAACAGGTTTCGCGCCCGACGAAGCTGATCCGGATCGCCTCGATGGTGCGCAACATGCTCGAGGAGGTGCGCCGGGCGCCGATCGACGACGCCGGTCGTCGGGCCCTGCGTGAGATCCACGAGAAGTCGATCCACGAGCTCGAGGAGGTGCTCTCTCCCGACCTCAAGCAGGAGCTGTCCGACGTGGTGCTGCCCTTCACCGGCGACGCGCCGAGCGAGTCCGAGGTCCGGCTCGCGCAGGCGCAGCTCGTCGGTTGGCTCGAGGGGCTGTTCCAGGGCATCCAGGCCACGCTCTTCACCC
>JBKOZX010000293.1:0-5816 GCA_046726115.1 Actinomycetota bacterium
GTGCCGATGAGGGCCGCGACGAAGACGAAGCGCGCGTGCATGCCGCCGATTGTGCCGGACTGCGTCCCCGGACCGGGAGTCCTAGGGTGACGACGCACCAGAGGAAGAAAGGAGCGCGGGCATGGCAGCAGAGGGTGTCGAGGGCAGGGCGACGATCCAGATCCAGGCGCCGCCCGACAAGGTCTACGCGATGATCACCGACGTCACCCGCATGGGCGAGTGGAGCCCGGAGTGCGTCAAGGCGGAGTGGGTCGGCGACGCCACGGGGCCGGCCGTGGGCGCTCAGTTCAAGGGTCACAACAAGCTGAACTGGCTGATCCGATGGTCGACCACCCCGACCGTGAAAGTCGCGGACCCCGGGCGCGAGTTCAGCTTCGAAACCGGCAAACCCGGCAAGGAAGACACTCGTTGGACCTACCGGTTCGCGCCCAAAGACGCCGGGACCGAGCTCACCGAGTCCTTCGAGGCGCTGCGGTACAGCGCGTTCTTCAAGATCGTCGATCCGCCCCGGCGGCGCACGCGCCAGCTCCAGCAGGGCATCGAAGCGACGCTCGAGCGCATCAAGCAGGCGGCGGAGGGCACGGCCTGAGCCGGTAGATTCGACGCATGAAGCTCAGGGGTCGGCGCGCACGCGGGTTTCGTTACTCGCGATGGGACGGCACGCAAACCGGCTTCGACCTCGACGCCGACTCGCTCCTCGAGGAGATGTCCGACGATCTCCTCTATCACGGCGACCTCAACGCGGCGCTGCGCCGGCTCCTCCAGCAGGGGTTCCGCGACAGCAACGACGAGCGGCTCATGGGCCTGCGCGAGATGCTCGAGCGGTTGCGGCAACGGCGTCGCGACGAGCTGGAGCGGCGCGATCTGGGCGGTGTGTACGACGACGTCGCCGAGAAGCTCCAAGAGGTCGTCGACCAGGAGCGACAGGGCATCGACCGCCGTCTCGACGAGGCGCGCCAGTCAGGTGACCAGCGCCGGCAAGAGATCCTGGAGGAGCTCGCGCAGCAACGCCGGCAGCAACTCGACGAGATGCCCCCCGACCTCGCCGGGCGCGTGCAGGGGCTCCAGAACTACGACTTCATGGACGACGCCGCACGCCAGCGGTTCGAGGAGCTCATGGACGAGCTGCGCCAGCAGCTGATGCAGAGCTACTTCAACCAGCTCTCCGAGGGGATGAGCGACGTCTCGCCCGAGCGGATGCAGCGCATGAAGGACATGCTCGCCGAGCTCAACCAGATGCTGCAGCAGCGTGAGCGCGGCGAAGAGCCCGACTTCAAGGGCTTCATGGAGAAGTACGGCGACTTCTTCCCCGGGAACCCGCAGACCCTCGACGAGCTGCTCGAGCAGATGGCGCAGTCGATGGCGCAGATGCAGCAACTGATGAACTCGATGACGCCCGAGCAGCGTGCGCAGCTGCAAGGGCTCGCGCAGTCGCTGCTCGAGGATCTCGACCTTCGGTGGCAGGTCGACGAGCTGGCGCGCAATCTGCAGAACGCGTTCCCGAACCTGCCGTGGAACAACAGCATGAACTTCTCGGGCGACGACCCGATGCAGTTCGGGCAGATGCCCGGGTTGCTCGACATGCTCGGCGACATCGACGACCTCGAGCACCTGCTCCAGTCCGCGACCCAGCCCGGTGAGTTGGCCGAGGTCGACATCGACAAGGCGCGCGACCTGCTCGGAGGCGACGCCGCTCGGTCACTCGAGCGGCTGCGCGAGCTCGCGCGCATGCTCGAGGAAGCGGGGCTCATCGAGCAGCGCGAGGGGCGCCTCGAGCTCACTCCCAAAGGCATCCGCGCGATTGGCCAGAAGGCGCTCGGTGACCTCTACCGCAAGCTCCTCAAGGACCGGGCCGGTCGCCACGAGGTCGAGCGCTCGGGGATCGGCAACGAGCGAGCGTTCGAGCACAAGCCGTACGAGTACGGCGACCCCTTCCACCTCAACGTCGAGGAGACGGTCAAGAACGCGATCGCGCGGCAGGGCACGGGCACGCCCGTCCACCTCTCACCGACGGACTTCGAGGTGGAGCGGACGGAGCTGCTCACCCGGTCGTCGACCGTGCTGCTGCTCGACGTGTCGCTGTCGATGCCGATGCGCGACAACTTCCTCTCGGCGAAGAAGGTCGCCATGGCGCTCCACGCGCTCATCACGAGCAAGTTCCCACGGGACTACTTCGGGCTCGTGAGCTTCGGGCGCGTCGCCCGCGAGGTGAAGCCCGAGCTCCTCCCCGAGATGTCGTGGGACTTCGAGTGGGGCACCAACATGCAGCACGCGCTGATGCTCGCCCGCAAGCAGCTGGCCCGGGAGGGCGGCACCAAGCAGGTGATCATGGTCACCGACGGCGAGCCCACCGCCCACATCGAAGGCGGCGAGGCCTACTTCCAGTACCCGCCGTCGCCGGTGACGATCGAGGAGACGCTCAAGGAAGTCATGCGCTGCACCCGCGAGGGCATTCGCATCAACACGTTCATGCTCGACGAGAGCTACTACCTCCGGAGCTTCGTCGAGCGCATGATGCGCATGAACAAAGGCCGCGCCTTCTTCACGACGCCCGACACCCTCGGCGACTACGTCCTCGTCGACTTCTTGGAGCAGAAGCGCGAAAACCGCCGCGCCAGCTAACGGTTTGGGGGCGACCCGACGGGATCGCCTCCTCCTCCACGGTTGCGTAAGTCGTCGTCGGCGACCCATCGGGCCGCCCCCTGCCTACCGAGCTGTCGCCTCGCCTAGTTCCCGAGGGCGAGCTGGTACGCGTCCAGCGTCGTCGTGTCGAACGCTATGAAGCGGATGAGCTCGACCGCGGTGTCGGCGGTCTGGCAGGTGTGGACGGCGATGTCGGTTGCGGGCGCGAGCGGGTAGCCGTAGATGCCGGTCGAGATGGCGGGGAAGGCGATCGAGCGGGCGCCGATCTCGTCGGCCACGGCGAGGGAGCGGCGGTAGGCCGAGGCGAGGAGGTCGGGCTCGCCGGAGTCGCCGCCGTGCCAGACGGGGCCGACGGCGTGGATGATCCAGCGGGCGGGGAGCCGGAAGGCCGGGGTCGCCTTGGCGTCGCCGGTGGGGCAGCCGCCGAGCTCGGCGCAGGCCCCGTCGAGCTCCGGGCCCGCGGCCGCGAAGATCGCTCCGCACACACCGCCCCCGCGCGCCAGGCCGGAGTTGGCGGCGTTCACGATGGCGTCGACGGTCTCCCGGGTGATGTCGCCCTGCACCGCTTCGAGCGCCGCCGCCATGAATCCGAGCCTAGAAGGCCGCCGAAACCCCGCATGTCCGGGCAAATCGGGCCGGGGAGGGCACATTTCCCCTTGCGCCCTGGAGCAGGACGGGTCAGAGTAACACCGTTGTAATTCCATCGGCGTCATTCCGGGTCGGGCGGGCTCGCCCGGCGTGGCAGAGCAGAGGGGGTTCGCCGATGCGAGAGCTCATGCGATCAGAAGGCCGCGGGGTCGGTCCGGCCGCCACCAGTGGTCCCGAAGAACGACGCTGGCAGGAGCGGGCCAACTGCCTGGGGGTCGATCCCGATCTCTTCTTCCCGGAGCGGGGCGCCTCGACCCGGGAGGCCAAGGGCGTGTGCCGCGGCTGTGAGGTCAGGGTCGAGTGCCTCGAGTACGCCCTGACCCACGGCGAGAAGTTCGGCATCTGGGGCGGCCTCTCCGAGCGGGAGCGGCGCCGGGTGCGCCGGCAGCGGGCGCTCGAGCGCCAGCGCCGGGCCCTCACTGCCTGACGCGACACAAGTTCGACCCACCCGTTGTGAGCGCCGCGTCAGCGGCGCTCCAACTTTCCCTCGATCGTCTGCTCGTCGCCGATGCCAGCGCGCCGGCGGAACGCGGGGCCGCAGTGCTCGAGCTCGTCCCGCGGCAACAGGCCGACCAGCTCGATCCGCGCCACGTCAGCTCCCTCGGCCCGCGCCAGGCGCGCCACCTGGGCGCAGGCCTCCTCGAGCCCGGTCGCGGACAGGTCGGTGAGGTTCATCGACACCTGCGCCGTTCGGCGTGACGCCAAGTCGAAGCCGAGAGCACGCACACCAGAGAACCCGCCTCCGCTCTCGCGCACGTCGTGCGCGATCCGGCGCGCCAAGTCGACGTCGTCCCGGGTGAGCTCGCAGTTGACGGCGACGAGGACGGGCCGGGCCCCGACCGCCGTCGCGCCGAGGGTGGGGTGCGGCTCGGCGGGGCCGAAGTCGGGCGCCCGCCGCACGAACGCGTCGCGGCGCAGCCGCGGGAGCGAGCGCTCCTCGGGATCGGCGTCGCCGTACAGGAACGTCGGCACGTCATGGGCGTCAGCTAGCCACCCCGCGAAGTACTGCGCAGTCCGCACGGCGCTCGCCCGCGCGTCGGGTGTCCCGGACGGTGCGACGAACGGGACCACGTCGAGGGCGCCCAGACGCGGATGCACGCCCTCGGGCCACGACCGGTCGACGTCGCGCACGACCGCGTCCGCGAGCTCGACCGCGCAGTGCTCGATCTCGTCGGATGTCGCCGCTGCGAGCGTGAACACCGACCGGTTGTGGTCGGCGTCGACATGCACGTCGAGCAGGCAGGGCCCGCACGCCTCCGTGAGCCGATCGAGGACCTCGCGGCGGCGACCCTCTGACACGTTCGGCACGCATTCGAGCACCGGCCCAGGTTAGGGAGCGGCCGCCCGCCCGCACGTAGGCTCCGCGGGGACGGCGGCCTTGCCGACCGTCCGCAAAGCTGGAGCTTGCGACCGCGGCGGTGGCGGCTCCGCCGACCGCCGCCGCAAAGACGGAGCCTGCGACGGCGACAAGAGACGGCGAGACGGAGTTGTGGAATGCGGATCGGCCTCGCCCTGCCCCAGTACGACTACTCGGTGCCCGGCGAGTCGCCGCTGCGGTGGGACACCCTCCTCCGCCACGCCCAGCAAGCCGAGGCGCTCGGCTTCGACTCGCTGTGGCTCTCCGACCACCTGTTCCTCGACATCGCGAAGTACGGCGGGTCGACGGACCCGCACGGCATCTACGAGCCGCTCGTGACGCTCGCCGCCCTGGCGCGCACGGTCACGGGGCCCCGGCTCGGGACGCTCGTCGCGTGCGAGGCGCTCCGGCCTGCGTCCGTGCTTGCCAAGGCGCTTGCCACGCTCGACCGCGTCAGCGGCGGCCGGCTCGACGTCGGTCTCGGCGCGGGCTGGTACGCGCCGGAGTACGAGGCCGTCGGCCTCGAGTTCCCGCCGCCCGGTGAGCGGCTCGCGCGCCTCGCGGAGGCCGTGGACGTGGTCTGCGGTCTGCTCGGCGGCGGGCCGCTCACGTACGACGGCCGCTATCACCGTGCCGCCGGCGCGGTCAACCAGCCTCCCGCGTTGCAGCAGCCACGCCCGCCGGTCTTCGTGGGCGGGAAGGGGGACCGGCTCATCCAGCTCGCCGTCGAGCACGCCGACGGATGGAACACGTGCTGGGTGTGGACTCCCGACGCGTACCGCAATCGCCTCGACGTCCTCGAGCGCTCGTGCGACAAGGTGGGGCGCGACCCCGCGACCGTGTGGCGCTCGCTCGGCCTCTACGCGCTGTGCGGTGAGGATCACGCCGATCTCGAACGCCGCTTCGTCCGTATGCGCGACCTCATGCCTGCCGGCGTCGTGACCGGCACGCTCGACGAGTGGCGCGAGGGCCGCCTCGTCGGGACCGTCGACGAGCTCCGGGCCGCCCGCGACGAGTGGGATGCGCTGGGTGTCGAGACCCTCATCCTCGGAGCCGGCCCGCTGCCGTTCTCGGTCACCACGCCCGACGACGTCGAGCTCCTGGCGCACGCGCTCGTCGCGACTTGATGGTCGCCGTCGCGAGCTCCGGCTCCTGCGCCGGCGGTCGG
>JBKOZX010000294.1:0-2603 GCA_046726115.1 Actinomycetota bacterium
GCGGCCGAGAGCGCGGGCCAACCGGTGAAGGGGGAGCAGCTGAGCCGCGCCCAGGGGATCCCCAGGAAGTTCCTCGAGAACATCCTCGGCGATCTCCGTCACGCCGGACTGGTGCGGGCCCGGCGCGGCGCCGATGGCGGATACGCGCTCACACTTCCGGCGGCGGAGATCTCCGTGGCGGACGTGTTGCGCGCCGTCGAGGGACCGCTGGCGGCCGTCCAGGGCTCCCGGCCGGAGAGCCTGCACTACGGGGGCGCGGCCACCCGCCTTCCCGAGGTGTGGGTGGCGCTGCGCGCCAACCTGCGGGCGGTCCTCGAGCGCGTGTCCCTTGCCGACCTGGCCGCGGGCACCCTGCCCGAGAGCGTCGCCCGCCTCACGACCACCGCCGATGCCTGGCAACCCCACTGACGGGCGCGGCGTAGCGTGACGCCGTGACCAAGACTGTCGACCAGCTCCTCGACGAGGCGCGCGCCCGCTTCCGGCGCCTGTCGCCCGCCGAGGCCGCCGGCGCGTGCGCCGCCGGCGCGCTCCTCGTCGACATTCGTCCCGCCGAACAGCGCAGACGGGAGGGCGAGGTGCCCGGCGCGCGCGTCATCGAGCGCAACGTCCTCGAGTGGCGCCTCGACCCGGCGAGCCCCGATCGGATCCCGGAGGTCACCGATCACGATCAGGTCGTCGTGGTGCTCTGCTCAGCGGGTTACACGTCGAGCCTGGCCGCGGCGACGCTCCAGGACATGGGCTTCCACAATGCAACCGACGTCGCCGGCGGGTTCCAGGCGTGGAAGGCGGACGGGCTGCCCGTCGCTTGACGGGTCGCGTGGAATCGTGACGTAGCCTCGGTCGTATGGTCCAAAAGAACGGGCCCACCACACCCGTCGCGCTCGTCGAAGAGGTCTACGGCCGATACCCGGAACGGGTGGCGGTGGGCCGCCGCCGCCTCGGACGGCCGCTGACGTACGCCGAGAAGGTGCTGTTCGCGCACGCCGAGGACCCGCACAACATCGGACTCGAGCGGGGCGTCGACTACGCGGACTACCGGCCCGACCGCGTCGCGATGCAGGACGCGACCGCGCAGATGGCGCTGCTCCAGTTCATGACCGCGGGCCTCCCGCGCGTCGCGGTGCCGACGACGGTGCACTGCGACCACCTGATCCAGGCCCGGGTCGGCGCCGAGATCGACCTGAAGAACGCGGTCGACGCCAACTCGGAGGTGTACGAGTTCCTGCGCACGGTGTCGGCGAAGTACGGCATCGGGTTCTGGAAGCCGGGCTCGGGGATCATCCACCAGGTCGTGCTCGAGCAGTACGCGTTCCCGGGCGGGATGATGCTCGGCACCGACAGCCACACGCCCAATGCGGGCGGCCTCGGCATGGTCGCGATCGGCGTGGGCGGGGCCGACGCCGTCGACGTCATGGCGGGCTGGCCGTTCAACACGAAGGTCCCGAAGGTGATCGGCGTGCACCTCACGGGCCGCCTGTCGGGATGGACGGCGCCCAAGGACGTCATCCTCAAGGTCGCCGGGATCCTCACCGTGAAGGGCGGGACGGGCGCGATCGTCGAGTACTTCGGCCCAGGGTGCGAGTCGATCTCGGCGACCGGCAAAGCCACGATCTGCAACATGGGCGCCGAGATCGGCGCCACGTGTTCGATGTTCCCGTACGACGACCGGTCCGCGATGTACCTGAAGGCCACAGAGCGCGAAGGGATCGCCGACCTCGCCAACGAGTACGCCCACCACCTGCGGATCGACCCCGAGGTCGGGGAGGAGCCGGAGCGCTTCTACGACCGCGTCGTGGAGATCGACCTCGACCAGCTCGAGCCGCACCTCGTGGGCCCGCACACGCCCGATCTCGACCGGCCCGTCTCGGAGGTCCGTGACGCGGTCGATGCCGAGGGCTACCCGCCCGAGATCTCGTACGCGCTCGTCGGCTCGTGCACGAACTCGTCGTACGAGGACATCGGGCGCGCCGCGCACGTCGCCCGTCAGGCGAAGGCAGCGGGGCTCACGGTTCGCTCGCCGCTGCTGATCACGCCCGGCTCGGAGCAGGTGCGGGCGACGATCGAGCGCGACGGCCTGCTCGACGATCTCGAGGCGATCGGCGCCAGCGTGCTCGCCAACGCGTGCGGGCCGTGCATCGGGCAATGGAAACGCGACGACATCGAGATGGGCGACCGCAACACGATCGTCACGTCCTACAACCGCAACTTCCCGCGCCGGAACGACGGCAACGCGGAGACGCTCGCCTTCATCGGCTCGCCCGAGATCGTCGTCGGAATGGCGCTCACCGGGCGGATCGACGTCGACTTCGTGCACGAGGGGGTGTCCGGGCCGGACGGCGAGGCCGTGCACCTCGAGCCGCCGGTGGCGGACGAGCTGCCCGCCAAGGGATTCGATCCCGGCGACGCCGGCTTCCAGCCGCCGGCGGGCGACTCGGGAACGGTTGACGTCGTCGTGCAGCCGAGCAGCGAGCGGCTCGAGCTGCTCGAGCCGTTCCCGGCGTGGGACGGCCAGGACCTGACCAGCCTGCGCGTGCTGCTCAAGGCGGTGGGGAAGTGCACGACCGACCACATCTCGCCCGCCGGCCCGTGGCTCCGCTACCGCG
>JBKOZX010000295.1:0-5571 GCA_046726115.1 Actinomycetota bacterium
CCGCCGCGCGCCGGGGATACCTCCCCGACGACGACCAGCCCCACGCCTACGCCGAGCTCGCGGTCGACCGGCTGGTGGCTTCGCGCGGCGAGCTGCTCGACGAATAGCCGACGCGCTACCCGAGTAGCTCGCCGAGCGCGCCCATCAATGCGGTGACAGAACGATCACGGGCCGAGTTGCCCATGAGCCCGATGCGCCACGCCTTGCCGGCGAACTCGCCCAAGCCGCCGCCGACCTCGATGCCGTAGGTCTCGAGCAGGCCCTTGCGCAGCGCGGCATCGTCGGCACCCTCGGGCAACCACGCGGTCGTGAGCTGCGGCAGGCGGTGGCCCTCCTGCGCCGCGAGCCGGAAGCCGAGATCGGGGAGCTTCTCGTGCAATCGGGCGCCGACGCGTCGGTGGCGTTCCCACGCGGCGTCGAGACCCTCGTCGAGGAGCACGCCCAGCCCCGCGTGCAGGGAGTAGATCATGACGATCGGCGCAGTGTGGTGGTAGCGGCGTGTCGAGCCGCCGACATACGCGCCGATCAGCCCGAGGTCGAGGTACCACGACTGCGGGGGGTGTGTTCGGTTGCGCAGCCGGTCGACGGCGCGTTCACCGAACGTCAGCGGCGCGAGCCCGGGCGGGACGCCGAGGCACTTCTGCGTGCCCGAGTAGCAGGCGTCGACGCGCCAGCCGTCGACATCGACCGGGATGCCACCGAGCGACGTGACGGTGTCGACGACGAGCAGCGTGTCGGTGTCGGCGATAGCGGCGAGCGGCGCGACATCGTTCTCGACTCCGGTCGACGTCTCCGCGTGCACGACCGCCAGGAGGCGCGCGTCGGGATGCTCGCGTTGCGCGTCGATCAGGCGCTGCGGGTCGAGCGTGCGTCCCCACGACTCCTCGACACGCACGACCTCGGCGCCGCACCGGCGGGCGACGTCGGCCATGCGCTCGCCGAACACGCCGTTGATGCCAACGATCGCGGTCTCACCCGGCTCGAGCAGGTTGACGAAGCACGCCTCCATCCCGGCCGAGCCGGTGCCGCTGATGGGGAGCGTGAGCGCGTTCTTCGTGCGGAAGACGCGGCGGAGGCGCTCCATGGTCTCGTCGAGGAGCGCGATGAACTCGGGGTCGAGGTGCCCGAGGACGGGCCGGGTGAGCGCGGCGACCGCCTCGGGGTACGGATTCGACGGCCCCGGTCCGAGAAGCAGACGCTCGCTGTGCGGCACGGGTGCACGCTAGCCCCGCGCCGGTTGGCGCCGACGGGCGGCGTCTACTCCGGCGGCGGGCACGGGATGCCGATCGTCCCCACGAGCCGGCACCAGGTCTCGCGCGCCACCTTCCAGCGGCCGTCGCTCTGGACCGCGTGGCCGGTGAACGGGAATCGAGGAGCCGAGACGCCACCCGGGTAGACCAGCACGAAGTGCACCTCGGCTTCGACCTCGCTGAGGATCCGCACGTACTCGACATACGCGTCGGCGCGCTGGTCCGGCGGGAGGCGATCCCGGATCAGCTGCAACGTGGGGCCCAGATTCGCGCCGCCTTCGATGAGGTCCATACGGTCTTCGTCGGAGGTGTCACCACCGATGGCGGTCTCGAAGACGTGCTCGATCTCCTCCTCCGCATCGCGGTCCGCGGTAGCCGGCGGCCTATGACGGATCCGGACCGACTTGGTGTGGGGCGGCGCGTCCGCGATCGCCTCGGCGACGAGGTCGACGCACGCGTCGCAGATGCACGCGTCACGGGAGCGGACCAGATGTCGTACGGAGTCCTCACGGCGACCGCAGAAGGAGCAGCGCCGTGGCCCGCCCGAGCCGAACGGCGACCACGACCCCGCAGTGAGCAACCGGGCGCCGCCAACCGGCGGAGCGGGGAACCGAGCCTGATCGTCGCGCTCGTCGTCGGGCATACGACGATCGTATGTAGCGCGTGAGTCGGCCGCTCGTTAGAAAGGACCGGCTAGGCGGCGACGAGCGGTGACCAGTCGACGAGGAGCACACTCACTTCGCCGAGCGCATCTTCGCCGGCGACCAGGCCTCGGGCCACCTCGGCGGCGGCACGGGCGACGTGCGTGACCTCTTCGTCGGGGAGGCGGATCCCCTGCGCCGCTGCGATCTGCAGCACCATGTGCGTGACAGTCGACGCGGCGCGAGCAGCAACCCGCGTGCGGTGTGTGCGGCGAAGCACGCGGTCGATCGTCAGCGTGACGCGCCAGGCCTCGACTTCCTCCGCAGGCGAGTCCGAGTGGTGGACCAACGTCGCCGCGATCCGGTGCAAGTCCTCCGCCGTGAGACGTTCGAGCGCCCGGGTGAACTCGGCGACATCCATCTCTCAGTATCTTCGGCGCGTTGACACGCAAAGTGACGGATTTCGCGGGCGCAATGACCCGCTCGTCACTTAACTGATGCTACGAACGAGCCCGTCCAGAATGTCCGCTTCGGACACGAGCATCTCGTCGAACCCGAACGTGCGCATGATCGTGACGAGCACGACGGCGCCGCCCACGATCACGTCCACCCGACCCGGTTCGAGCCCCGGGTTCTCGCGCCGTACCTCGGCCGGCTCGGTGGCCAGCGTGCGGAACACGTCCTCGGCGGCGGTTCGCGCGAGCCGGAAGTGGTGGATCTTGTCGCGGTCGTACTCGGTCAGCCCGAGCTCGATGGCCGCGACCGTGGTGATCGTGCCGGCCAGGCCGATGAGCGTGGCCGCGTCACGCAGCGGCGGTATCTCGCGCTCCACGTCGGCGAGATACGCGCGCACGACCGAGACCGCCTGCGAGAGCTCCTCCGGTTCGGGCGGGTCGGACGGGAGGTACTGCTCGGTGATCCGCACGCAGCCCGTGTCGACCGAGATGAGCCCCTCCGGCTCGTGCGTGCCGAACACGAACTCGGTCGAGCCGCCGCCGATGTCGACGACGAGGTAGGGCGTGGGCTCGGTGAGCCCGGCGGTCGCGCCGAGGAACGAGAGGCGCGCCTCCTCCGGTCCGGGCAGCAGCTCGGGCTCGAAGCGGAGCACGTCAGCGGCGGGCCCGAAGAATTCGGCCCGGTTCTCGGCGTCGCGTGCGGCACTGGTCGCCGTCGCACGCGCTCGCTCGACGCCGAGCTCGTCGAGGGACGCCCGGAACTCGCGCAGCACGTCGAGGGTGCGGGAGATCGCGTCGGGGCGTAGGCGATGCGACTTGTCGACGCCCTGACCCAAACGAGTGATGTGCATACGCCGGTCGAGCGGCTCGAGCCTGGCTTGCTCGCCCGCGCCGTCGACGTCGGCAACGAGCAGCCGGACGGAGTTCGTGCCGACGTCGATCGCGCCGAGACGACCGGTCACGACCGCTCCGTCGACGGAGCAAGCAAGCGCTCCTCGATCCAGCGGCCGACCGGGTCGTCCCCGCCGGCGAGGAAGTACGCGTAGTGCGCGTGCAGGCATTTCACGCCGGTGCGCGTCCCGCCCACCCCGCCGTGGGGTCGAGGCCCGTCATGATCGGCGGGCAGTGCCTCGTCCCGCTCTCGCGCGTAGACGGCGTGCGCGGATGCAAGCGAGTCGGCGTCGACGGCGCGCTCCGCGGCGCGCACGCCGCCGTCCGCCTCGAGCCTCGAGACCGCGAGCACCAGGTCCGGGTCGACGAGCCAGTACCGCGTCGGCATGGGCGTGCCGTCGTCGAGCAGGGGCGCGTTCCGGATGACCGCCGGCCGACCTTCGGTCGTGCGCACGACCACCTCGAACTCGGCCTGCGGTGGACGACCGAGTAGCTCGGTCAGCTCGGCGACGTCCGCTTCCGTCGCTGGCATCAGCCTCCTTTGTCGCCGTCGCAAGCTCCGGCTTTGCGGCGACGGTCGGCGAAGCCGCCGCCGCCGCCCGAGTGTACGGACACGCCATCCGTACACTCTCTCCAATGGTGGGCAGCGGGCTCCCGAAAGGCTTCCTCACCGGGGACGAGTGGCACACGCTCGAGGCCGCGGGCCGGCACCGACGCTTCCGGGCCCGCCAGCGCCTGTTCCGCGAAGGCGAGCCCGGCGACCACGTGCTCGCCATCGCAAGCGGCCGGGTCAAAGTGTCGGTTCAGACCCGGCAGGGACGCGAGATTCTCCTTGCCGTCAAGGAGTCGGGTGACCTCGTCGGTGAGCTCTCCGTCATCGACGGGCGGCCTCGCTCCGCCACCGCGATCGCGCTCGAGCCGGTCGAGGCGCTGGTGGTGACGGCGCCCGCGTTCGTCGAGTTCGTCGAGGGCCATCCCCGCATTGCGGTCCGGCTCCTCCGGATGCTCGCGGCCCAGATCCGCGACGCCGATCGACGGTCGATCGATCGCGACGCCGGCGACATCACGTGCCGGGTCGCCCGCCGCCTCGTCGACCTCGCCGAGCGGCTCGGCGAGCACCGCGGCTCGGGCGTCGAGATCACGCTCGCGCTCAGCCAGGCCGACCTCGCCGCCTGGGTGGGAGCGACGCGCGAGGCGACGAGCCGGGCACTGGGCCGGCTTCGAGCCGAAGGCTCGCTCACCACGGGCCGCCAGCGCATCGTGCTCACCGACCTTCCGGCGCTGCGCCAGCGCGCACGCGAGTCCGCGTAGAAGGCGGCTCTGCCGACCGTCGGAGCAGAAGCCGGAGCTTGCGACGGCGACCATGAGGCGCATCGTGACCAACGTCACCATTTCTCCGTGACCGCGGTCATGGGCAGGAGCCGCCCGATGACCGAGGGTGCAACCAGACAACCCCCACGGAGATCGGGAGGAACGGATGCGGAACGTGGACGACGGGAAGATTCGCCGGCTGGGCGAGGTGGCGCTGTTCCGGCACTGCTCCCCCAAGGAGCTCGCCCTCCTCGCCGGCATCACCGACCAGGCCGTCCTCGAGACCGGGCAGGTCCTCTGCCGGCAGGGCGAGGTGGCGACCGCCGCCTACGTCATCGACGACGGCGAGGCGAACGTGAAGATCGGCAACGAGGTCATCGGCGCGGTGGGTGGTGGCGAGAGCGTCGGCGAGATGGGGCTGCTCGACTACCGGCCGCGATCGGCGACGGTCGTGGCCCGCACCCCGATGAAGGTGTACGTCATCGACGCCCGCCGCTTCGAGAGCGTGCTCGAGGACGCGCCGACGCTCGCGCGCAACCTGCTGCGTGAGCTGACGGGGCGCATTCGGGGTCTCGACCAGGCTCGCGCCGCCGAAACCGCCGCCTAACCGCCGAGGTCAGCGTTTCGGGGCAGGGCTCGTCGTCGCCGGCGCCGACGTGGTCGGCGCCGGTGGCGACGTGGTCGACGGCGGCACGACGACGTACGGATGCTCGCCGGGGAAGACGAAGCCGTACTGCTCGCGGGCCATGCGCTCGACCTCGGCGTCGCTCTGGAGACGCCGGGTCTCCTGTTCGAGCTTGCGGCTCTGCTGGTTCAGCAGCTGGAGGGTCTGCCGCTGTTTCTCGGTCTGCTGCCGCTGTGCCAGCAGCGTGCGGGCAGGGAAGACGAACACGAACAGCAGGGCGATGATCAGCATCGCGCCCAGCAACACCCGCACCAGGAAGCGACGACGCCGACGCAGCGCAGCCGCGGTCATCTGGCGCGGCGCGGTGTGACGGGCGCGGGCGCGGGTACGGGTACGGG
>JBKOZX010000296.1:0-9121 GCA_046726115.1 Actinomycetota bacterium
GTACTCGAACGCGGCAGGGATCATGCGCCTGCCCTCGCGGCCGCCTCCACCGCCCGGACGATGTTGTGGTAGCCGGTGCAGCGGCACAGGTTGCCCTCGAGCCCGAGCCGGACGTCGCGCTCGGTCGGGTTCGGGATCTCGTCGAGCAGCGAGACCGTGGCCATCACCATCCCGGCGGTACAGAACCCGCACTGCAGAGCATGCTGGTCGTGGAACGCCGCCTGCACGGGGTGGAGCTCGTCACCCGACGCCAGGCCCTCGATGGTCGTGATGTCGCACCCGTCGGCTTGCACCGCGAGCATCGTGCACGACTTCACCGATTCGCCGTCGACGAGGACCGTGCACGCGCCGCACGACGACGTGTCGCACCCGACCTTGGTACCCGTGAGGCCGACCACTTCGCGCAGGTACTGGACGAGCAGCAGCCGAGGCTCGACGTCGTCCTCGTGCTGCTGCCCGTTGACGGTCGTGTCGATACGCACCCGGTGCTCCTTTTTGGTCGCCGTCGCAAGCTCCGGCTCCTGCGACGACGGTCGGCAAAGCCGCCATCGTTCGCGCGGGACTCTAACCCTGGGGCGCAGCTACCCGCTGCGGTCGGGACCGGCCCGCTCGATGTCGATCCGCACGAGGACGCGCTTCTCGCGCTCCATCGCGGCGCGGTACTCGTCCCAGTCGGAGTGCTCGCCTGCGAGCGACCGGTAGTACTCGACCAGCAACTCCATCGCCTCCGGCAGCGACACGACGCGGGCGGAGCCGTCGACCTGGATCCAGTCACCGAAGAAGCCGTCGCTCATCACGCACAACGACACCCGGGGGTCGCGGCGCACGTTCTTCACTTTCATCGCTGTCTCGCGCGTGCTCACGGTGATCATCCCATCGGCGTCGACTCCGCAGACGACGGGCGAGAGCTGTGGCTCCCCGCCGGCGCGGCGCGTGCTCATCACCGCACGGTGGTGCTCCCGCACGAACGCCCGAGCGCGGTCGAGGTCCATCGTGTCCTACGCGACGACGGCTTGGAGCACGTCGTCGGGGATGTCGAAGTTGGCGTAGACCGCCTGGACGTCGTCCTGGTCCTCCAGCGCGTCGATCAGGCGCACGACGCTCCGCGCGGTCGCCTCGTCGGTGAGCGGCACGGTTTGCGACGGCAGCATCGTGAGATCTGCGCTGGTGAACGGGATGCCCGCCCCCTCGAGCGCGCTGCGGACAGCTTGGAGGTCGGTCGGCGGCGTCGTGACGCGCCACGTGTCACCCTCGTCGACGATGTCCTCGGCGCCGGCGTCGAGTGCGGCCAGCATCAGGTCGTCTTCGGTGGCGGCGCGCTTCTCGACGTAGATGACCCCCTTACGCTCGAACTGCCACGCCACCGCACCCGGCTCGGCCAGCGATCCGCCGTTGCGTGTGAAGACGTTCTTGATCTCCTGTCCGGTGCGGTTCCGGTTGTCGGTAAGGCACTCGATGTACACCGCGATCCCGCCCGAGGCGTACCCCTCGTAGCTCGCGGGCTCGTACCGGACGCCTTCGAGCTCGCCCGTCCCCCGCTTCACCGCCCGATCGACGGTGTCCATCGGCACGGAGCTGTCACGCGCCTTCTGCACAGCCACGCGCAGTGTCGGGTTCCCCTCGATGTCTCCCCCGCCGCTGCGCGCCGCGACCTCGATCTGCTTGATGAGCTTGGCGAAGAGCTTCCCGCGGGCCTGGTCGGCCGCGCCCTTCTTGTGCTTGATCGAGTGCCACTTCGAATGCCCGCTCATCGCCCTCCCGTTCCCTCGGTCAGAAATTGCTGGTGGAGCCGGAGGTCACCCGAGAGCTCGGGGTGGAACGTCGCGGCCCAGATCGCGCCCTGGTGGACGAGGACGGGATGCTCGTCGTGCGAGGCCAAGACCTCGACGGCATCTCCGACCCGCTCGACCACCGGAGCCCGGATGAACACACCGGGGAACTCGCCCTCGATCCCCTTCACCGCCAGGCGGGCCTCGAACGACTCGCGCTGACGCCCGTAGGCGTTGCGAATCACCGTGCAGTCGAGCACGCCGAGCGCGGCCGCAGAGACGGCAGAGGCGCCGTCGCGCACGTCTTCAGCGAGGAGGATCAACCCCGCGCACGTCGCGAAGACGGGAAGCCCGTCGCGCAGCGCGTCATGGAGCGGATCCCGCAGACCCGACGTGTCGAGGAGCTTGCCGATCGTCGTCGACTCGCCCCCGGGCATGAACAACGCGTCGAGGCCGCTCAGGTGCTCGGGGACGCGGACCTCGACGGCCTCGACGTCGAGAGCGTCGAGCACCTCACGATGCTCGCGGAACGCTCCCTGGAGCGCGAGGACACCGGCCTTCATGACCTGGAGGGACCCGGTCGTGCGCCACTACCAACCCCGCTCCGCCAGCTTCACGTCGAGCTGGTCGATCTCCTCGCCGCGCATGGCCTCGCCGAGCCCACGCGACACCTTGGCCACGATCGCGGGATCCGCGTAGTGCGTCGTCGCTTCGACGATCGCCTTCGCGCGGGTCGCGGGGTCATCGCTCTTGAAGATGCCGCTCCCCACGAAGACCGATTGCGCGCCGAGCTGCATGACGAGCGCGGCGTCGGCCGGGGTGGCAATGCCACCGGCGCAGAACAGCGGAACTGGAAGCTCGCCGAGCGCCGCCACCTCCCGCACCAGCTCGACCGGGGCCCGATGCTCCTTGGCCGCCGCGAACAGCTCGGGCTCGTCGGCGACGCCGAGCCGGCGGATGTCGCCGAGGATCGAGCGGAGGTGCCGGACCGCCTCGACGATGTTGCCCGTCCCGGCCTCGCCTTTCGAGCGGATCAGACAGGCGCCCTCGGCGATCCGGCGCAGGGCTTCACCAAGGTTGGTGGCGCCGCACACGAACGGCACGGTGAACGCCCATTTGTCGACGTGGTGCGCCTCGTCGGCGGGCGTCAGCACCTCGCTCTCGTCGATGTAGTCGACGCCGAGCGACTCGAGCACCTGGGCCTCGGCGAAGTGCCCGATACGGCACTTGGCCATCACCGGGATCGTGACCGCCTGCTGGATCGCCTCGATCATCGCCGGGTCGCTCATGCGGGCCACGCCGCCGTCGCGGCGGATATCGGCCGGGACCCGCTCGAGCGCCATCACGGAGACCGCGCCGGCGTGCTCGGCGATCCGTGCCTGCTCGGCGGTGACGACGTCCATGATGACGCCGCCGCGCAGCATCTCGGCCAGCCCGCGCTTGACCCGCGCCGTCCCCGTTGCGCGCTCGTCAGCCATGCGTCAAGTGTACCGACGGCCGTGCTGACAGCGGCCAGCGTTCCTGGGTGCTACTTCTTCTTGGTCGTGGGCGGGGCGGTCGTCGCCGGCGCCGGCGCGGTCACGTCCACCGTGCTCCCGATCGGCCGCAGGTGCACCCAGGTCTTCCCCGGGAGCAGCTTGATGGGCTTCCCGGCCGCGTCCACGTACTGGCCCGGATGCTCCTTGGCCGGTCGGACCCAGCGGCCCTTGACGACCTTGCCGTCGGTGAACACCCAGACGTCGCCCTCGCCCACGGTGATGCCTTCGGCCGTGGGGTTGCCGGCCCCGCCCTCGTAGTTCGTGAACTGCACGACCACGTTCGTCGGCGCGACCTGCTCACCGGACGCGACCTTGAAGGGCGTGAACCCGTAGCTGCGCTTCCAGGTACGAGACGGCGCGTCGTACGTGTACGTCGGGTCGAAGCCCGGGCTGAACCCGATGTGCACGTTGCTGACCGGGTCGCCGGCCGACTGCTCGTTCTTCCCGAGGTACTGGAACAGCGCCGGCGGCGGCACGGGCTGGCCACCCTTGGCGATCAGCCCCGCAGGGTGCCCGAACAAGTTGTGCGGGGCGGACTTGCTGCGTTCGCGGAACATGGCGTCGCCCGCGTTCGACTCGTCGATCGGGTTGACGGGCGCTTGATGGAGCAGGTCGACGTTCGGTGCCGCCCCGCCGGAGTACGCGAACACGCCGCCGAGCGGCCACACGACGTTCGGGTCGGTCGCCCGCACCGACCGGATCGGGCCGACGGGGTCGGGGAGCGCCGAGTTGAAGATGGCGAGGAACCGCGTGATGTCACCCTCGACCTGCTCCTCGTACACGACGTCGGCGCCCTCCAGGCCGGCCTGCGGCCGGGCCTCGGGCGTGTTCTCGATCTTCACCTCGAGGGCGGGGCGCGTCAGGCTCTGACCGCTCGCGTCGGCCAGCCCGGTGAGGGGGGCGACCGGCGGTGCCTTCGTCGTCTTCTTGCTCGTCTTCGACCCTCCCCCGCCGCCACCACACGCGGCGAGCAGGAGCGCGAGGGCAGCGAACAGGGCGACCAGCAGCGTCGTGCGTCGGCGCACCTACATCTCCTTCAGGATCTTGATCCGCTCGTCGAGCGGCGGGTGGGTGTCGAACTTCCGGTTCAGCCAGGAACCCTTCTTGTTCGTCCCGCCATCGCGGTCTTCACTGCCTTCGCCAGCACCGCGCTCGAGCGGAGACTCGATCCACATCTGGGCGGTGGCCCGGGTCGCGTGGTGGACGACGGCCTTGTCGTCCTTGAGCTTCTCGAGCGCGGAGATCAGCCCGGGAGGGTAGCGAGTCAGCTGCACGCCGCTCGCATCGGCCAGGAGCTCGCGGCGGCGGCTCATGGCGAACTGCATGAGCAACGCGATGAAGGGCGCCAGGATCAGGAGCGCGAACGCGAGGATCACGAGGATGATGCCGAGACCACCACTGTCGGCCGAGTCGCGACGGTCTCCCCGGCCGCCGAACCACATGAAGCGCAACCCTAGATCCGAGAGCAGAGCGATCGCGCCCACCGCCGTCACCGCGACGGTGGAGACGAGGATGTCGTAGTTCTTCACGTGCGACAGCTCGTGGGCGATGACGCCTTCGAGCTCCACCCGGTTCATCATCTCGAGTAGCCCAGTGGTGACGGCGAGGGCGGCGTGTTTGGGGTTGCGCCCCGTGGCGAACGCGTTGGGCGCGGGGTCGTCGACGACGTAGAGCCGGGGCTTGGGTAGGCCGGCGGCGATGCACAGGCCTTCCACGAGGTTGTGGTACCGCTGGTACTCGGGCCCCTCGGCCGGCTTGGCCCGGCTGGCCGCGAGCGCCACCCGATCGGAGTAGAAGTACGACCCCCACGCCATCGCGATCGCGAACACGATCGCGAACGCCACGCCGACGGCGCCGAATCCCAGCAGGTAATTGAACGCGAGCGCGGCAAGGGCGATCAGCGCGACGAAGAAGAACAGGAGGACGAACGTCCGCCGCTTGTTCTTCGCGATCTGCTCGTACACGAGCGAGGTCTCCTCGCGTTCGGAGCGCCGCTACCGAGCGCCGCGCCGAGCCGGTGGCAAACCCGTGCGCGGAAGGCCGGTCAGAACTCGACCTTGACCGGTCCGGTCGCCTCGGGCTCGCCCTCGAAGTACTCGCGCTTGTCGAAGTTGAACATCCCCGCGATGACGTTGCGCGGGAAGGTCTGGAGCTTGTTGTTATACGACAACACCGAGTCGTTGTAGAACTGCCGGGCGTACGCGACCCGGTCCTCGGTCGACGTCAGCTCCTCCTGCAGCGACAGGAAGTTCTGGTTCGCCTTCAGGTCGGGATAGGCCTCGGCCACCGCGAACAGGCTCTTCAGCGCGCCGCTCAGCACGTTCTCGGCTTCCGCTTGCTGTGCCGGGCCCTGGGCGTTGATGGCATTGGCGCGGGCCTGCGTGACGCTCTCGAAGACCCCCCGCTCGTGCGCGGCGTAGCCCTTGACCGTGTTCACCAGGTTCGGGATCAGGTCGTAGCGACGCTTGAGCTGGACGTCGATCTGCGACCAGGCGTTGTCGATCCGGTTCCGCAGCCGGACGAGCCCGTTGTAGCTGAGGATGAAGACGAGGATGAGGAGGACGACGATGACGCCCACCACGATGCCGACGACCACGTGACTGCTCCTGCCTAGGGGAGGACAGGACGCACTCTACCGTCCGCTATCGTCGCCGCCGCCTCGCTCGCCTCACCGCGGCGTCTGCAACCAGGCCTCCAGCCGATGCATGCCCCGGTCGACGGCGGCGAGGAGGGTGGCGTGGAGTCCGGCGTTCGCAGCCGCCAGCACCGCGAGACCGTGCGTCCGGGACGAGCCCACCGCCGGGTGGTCGTCGAGTGAGCGACCGTCGGCGTGGGTCACCACGGCGCCGGCTTGACGGGCGATGAGCGCAGCGGCGGCGACGTCGTACGGGAAGTTCGTGCACACCGAGCCTTCGCCCACGGCGACGAACGCGGCCTCCGTTGCGGGGTATTCGTCGACGATGCGGCGGCCGACGTCGACGTACGCGTCGAGCTGGCCGGTCACGAGGCGCGTGATGTTGAACGCCGCCGAGCCGAGGTCGAAATACCCGCCACCCATGCTGCTGCCGTCGACGAGCTCCTCGAGGACCACGCTCGTCGGCAGCAGCGGCCGGCCGCGCAGCCCCGCCGTCCAGAACAGGGCCGTCAGATCGGTGTTCTCGGAGCGGCGGAGCTCGATCGGCTCGCCGGCGGCGGACTCGGCTCGCGCCGGCCGGCCGCGGACGGCCCAGAGGCGTTGGCCGCCCTTGAGCTCGTGCACGACGCCGAACGAGACGTCGCCGAGCCGGGCGTCCTCGCTGGGCGGCACCACCGCGACAGACACGCAGCACGACTCGAGACCGGCCGCGGCCGGGCGGGTGCCGTCGACCGGATCCACGACGAGGAACGCGCGCGGTCGGCCGAACGTCACCAGTCCGCGGTCCTCCGAGTAGAAGCCGATGTCACCCGCAGCCGCCAGCGTGTCCTCGACGACCCGTTCGGCGACCTCGTCGATCGCCAATGTGGCGTCACCACCCGGAGCTTTGGAGACGCGGTCACGGGCCTCAGCCGTGCCCATCATGGGTGCGACTGCGTCGCGCACCCGGGCCGCGACCTCCAGGGCCAGGCGGTCGGGCTCGGTCACCGGGCGACGGCGCGGCGCGCGATCGCCTGTTCGTAGAGCGCAACGAAGCGCTCGGCGAGGTGACGCATCGAGAACTCGGCGGCCCGCTGCTCCCCCGACGCGATCAGCTCGGCCCGGCGACCGGGGTCGTCGAGGACGTGTCGCAACGCGTCGCGGAGCGCGACGGCGTCGCTCGGTTCGACGAGGACGGCGTCGCGGTCGGCGCGGGCCACGTTCCGGAACCCGTCGATGTCGGACGCGACGACAGGTGTGCTGGCGGCCATCGCCTCGAGCAGCACGATCCCGAACGACTCGCCTCCCAACGCCGGGGCGCAGAAGACCGTGGCGGCGCGCAGCCGCCGGGCCTTCTCGTCCTCCGACACCTGACCGATCCACTCGACGTTCGGGACGCCGCGGCGACGCAGCGCGTCGGTCTCCGCGCCGTCGCCCGCTACCCACAGCACGACGTCGCGCTCCAGCTCCATGAACGCGTCGAGCAGCACATCGAGGCCCTTGCGCGGCTCGTGGCGTCCGACGAACAGGATCGCAGGACGCTCCGTGGGCCACGGCGTGGCCTTGGCGAAGTGGGGAACGTCCACGCCGTTGGGCACGATCTCGAACGTGCCGCCGAACGAGTCCTGCGCCATCGCGCCGGCCTGCTCCGAGACGGCGGTGCGGATGGTCAAGCGGTTCACCCAGCGCTTCAACGGCGGCCGGAACATCGCGTACCACGGGTTGAACCGATCGAAGTAGGACGCGTGGAACGTGCCGACGAGCGGCTCGTCCGCACTCAGGAGCAGGGTCTGGGTGGGGCCCGGCACGAGCGGCTCGTGGAGATGGATGACGTCGGGTTCGATCACGCGCCGTGCCTCGAGCGTGCGCCGCGCGACCGGCTTGCCTCCCGCGATCGGCGCGACCGAACCGTTGGACGAGAAGTTCGTCGACGGGCCGACGGTGATGATCCCGGGCTCGGGGGGCGGGCCGTCGCACGGGCTCACGACGCGGGCATCGACGCCGATCTCGCGCAAGCTGCGCGCGAGGCCGAGCACCTGGTTCTGCACGCCGCCGAACACCGACAGCGAGTACGGCGAGACCAGGAGGACCCGCATCATGACCGGTCCCGGGCGCCGTTCATCGCCAGATCACTCGGCCAGTTGGGCTGCATGAGGTGCCATTGCTCGGGAGCGGCACGGATGAGCTCCTCGAACCGGTGCGCCAGATCCTGGGTGACGCGGGCGACGTCGTCGCGCAAGCGACCCTCGCGCCGCGCGGGCACGGGCGGGAGCACGATTCCATGGTGCTCCCCTCGCGGTCGGAAGTACACCGCCGTCGGCAGGAGTGGCGCTCCGGTGCGCAGCGCCAGCGTCGCCGGACCGGCCGGCAGGGTCGTGCGCTCACCGAAGAACTCGACCTCGATCCCGTCGCCCGCGATGTCGCGGTCGCAGAGCAGGCACACCACCTGGTTGGCGCGAAGCGCCTGGAGGACGGCCTTGCCGGCTTCGGGTCCGAGCTCGACCACCGTCATCCCCAGCGCCCGCCGCACCGACGCGAACCACTCGAACAGCTCCGGCGGGTCGACCGGCTCCACGACCACGGTCGGCGGCAAGCCCTGCGTCGACATCCACGCCCCGGCGAAGTCCCACCCGCCGACGTGGGGCAACGCGACGACGACGCCGTGCCCGGCCGCGATGCCGTCGACGACGTGGTCGAAGCCGTCGACCTGCATCTCGAGCGCGCCGCGCGCGTCGTTCGGGAGACGGAACAGCTCCAACCAGTAGCGGCCGTACGAGCCGAACGTCTCCGAAACCGCTCTTCGAAGCTCGACCCCGTCGAGCGGGGCGTCCGCGGCGCGCTGCAGGTTCCGCGCGACCTGGCGCCGCCGACTCGGCATCGCGAAGGCGAGCGTCCGCCCGAGCACCTGCGCCGCCGGTTGCGCCACCGGATCGGGAACCACACGAGCCAGCTCGGCGCCGGCCCGGTACGCGAGATAGGCCGCGCGCGCGGCGACGGAGGTGGGCACGGGCCGTCAGGGGCGCGTGCGGCGTCGCGAGCCCCGGGCCTGCGACTGCCGCAACCGCCACCGGTCACCGAACCGGCGGTTCGCCCCGGCCAGCTCGATGTCGTCCGGCGTGCCGCGAACGTGGCGGCGACGGATGCGCGCCATACGCGTCGTCCACGCGCGCTCGGCGCGCTCCGGGCGCTCGGGTGACGCC
>JBKOZX010000297.1:0-3614 GCA_046726115.1 Actinomycetota bacterium
CGGTGGTCGAGGCCGTGTGATGGGGCGCCCGGAACGGGCGGTGCCGCGCCAGCCCGCACTGAGGCGAATCTCCGGCGACCGAGTGGATACGCGTGACCTCGAGCGCTTCGTCGGGGTCGAGCGGCGTCAGGATTGTCGGGAGCCGCCGCGCAAGCATGGTCTTGCCGGTACCCGGCGGGCCGGTGAGCAGTACGTGGTGCCAACCGGCTGCGGCAACTTCGAGCGCGCGCCGGGCCCGGGGCAAGCCGCGGACATCGGCGAGATCGAGTGGCTCGTCGTCGAGCCCGGGCGCGGGCCCGGCGTCTCTCGGCGCGGGCACGTCCGGCCATTCCGCCTCACCTTTCAGACACGCACGCAGCTCGGCGACGTTGCGCGCCGCGCGCACCTCGACGTCGTGCACGAGAGCGGCCTCAGCCGCGTTGGCGGCGGGCACGACGACAGAACACACCCCGGCCCCGCGGAGCGCGTCCACGAGGGCGAGGACGCCCGGCACCGGTCGCACCGACCCGTCGAGGCCGAGCTCGCCGATCACGCCGACGTGGTCGAGGACGCCGTCGGCGAGCTCGCCGCTCGCCGCGAGCAGCCCGAGCGCGACCGCGAGCTCGAACCCGGCTCCGGTCTTGCGGACGCCGCCCGGCGCGAGGTTGACCGTGATGCGCTGGAGCGGGAACTCGAATTCCGACGACAGCAGCGCCGCCCGTACCCACTCGCGCGACTCCCGGACGGCGGCGTCCGGCAGCCCTACGACCTGGTAGCTGGGCAGGCCGCTCGACACGTGGACCTCGACGGTCACCACGTGACCGTCGACGCCCGTGAGCGTGGCGCTGCGAACCGATGCAAGCACGGTGGACCTCCCGAGACGTTCGTGGGGAGGGCCGTGACCGCGGCAACCTCGACGGTGCGATGACGCTACTGGGGGCGTATGACGGCTACGCCGATGCGCAGATGGCACGAATCGGGCCGACACGTTGGTAACGTGCCTGCACGGGCGGGGGCGATGATTGAGGTGTGGTGTGACCTGGGCGGTCGACGAGTTCGTCGCTTCCCTGGCAGGGGCGAGCGCGCACACTCGAGAGGCCTACGAGCGTGACGCTCGACAATTCGTCGACTGGGCCGAGCGCGGGGGCTGCCCGTCGCCGGCCGAGATCGACCACGCCACGCTGCGCCGCTACCTCGCGTTCCTCACGACCCGGAAGCTCGCCCGCCGGTCTATCGCGCGCAAGGCGGCGGCGCTCCGGGCGTACCTGCGCTATCTCCATCGTCACGGCGTGATCGCGGCGGATCCCGGTCGGTCGCTCCGAGCGCCGAAGGGTGAGGCGCGGCTTCCGCGCGTCCCCCGCCAAGCCGAAGCGGTCGCGCTGCTCGATCGCGCGGAGGCCGCCGACCTCGACACCGACGACGCCGCGGCTGCGGCGCTGGCGTGGCGGGACCTCGCGGTCCTCGAGGTCCTCTACGGCGGCGGCTTGCGCGTCAGCGAGTGCTGCGGGCTCACACTCGAGTCGGTCGACGCGGGCCGCGGGCTCGTCACCGTGCTCGGCAAGGGCGCCAAGGTGCGCCGCGTCCCGCTCGGCGAGCCGGCGCTGGCGGCCATCCGTGGGTACGTCGCGCACGGGCGACCCGAGCTCGTGACGCAGCGGACGCCGCCCGATGCCCTGTTCCTCAACACGCGCGGCCGGCGGCTCACGACCCGCGACGCGCGGCGCATCGTCGGGGGCCACCCGCTGGAGGACGGCCAGGCTCTCCATCCGCACGCTCTTCGCCACGCGTACGCGACGCACCTGCTGGAGCGGGGCGCGGACCTGCGCGCGGTCCAGGAGCTGCTCGGTCACTCGGACCTCAACACCACGCAGATCTACACGCACCTGACTCGCGAGCGCCTCCGCGCGGTCTACGACGCGACCCATCCCCGTGCCTGACGCCTCCGACGACGTCGTCGCCCCCTTGTGGGTCGAGTACAAGGAGCACGGGACGCCCGAGGCGCGAGAGCGACTGATCCTCCACTACGCGCCGCTGGTCAAGTTCGTCGCCGGCCGGGTCGCGTCGGGCCTTCCCCAGAGCATCGACCAGGCCGACCTCGTGAGCTACGGGATCTTCGGTCTCATCGACGCGATCGAGAAGTTCGACCTGTCGCGCGGATTCAAGTTCGAGACCTACGCGATCTCGCGCGTCAAGGGCGCCATCATCGACGAGCTCCGTTCGATCGATTGGGTGCCGCGATCGGTCCGCGCCAAGGCGCGGGCCATCGAGAGCGCCTACTCCAAGCTCGAGAACGAGCTGCGCCGGACGCCGGACGACAACGAGCTCGCCAACGAGCTCGGCATGACCGAGCGCGAGCTGAACAGCGCGTTGTCGCAGATCTCGTTCGTCGGCCTCGTGGCGCTCGACGAGATCCTGGCGTCGGGGGGCGAGCGACCGGGCGGGTCGACGCTCGGAGACAGGGTCACGGACCGCCTCCACGACCCCGTTGAGGCGTTCGAGGTCGACGAGATGCGGCTGCTCCTCGCCGACGCGATCAACCGCGTCCCGGATCGCGAGCGGCTCGTGCTCACGCTCTACTACTACGAGGGGCTCACGCTCTCGGAGATCGGCGACGTCCTCGGTGTGACGGAGAGCCGCATCTGTCAGATCCACACGAAAGCCATCCTCCAGCTGCGAGCGCGGCTCGGCGAGCCCGAGCACGGCCGCGTGCGGTGAGGTAAGCCTTTTCAACGTCGTAGGCGCCCGATACGATCCGGCGCGTCACGTCGAGCCCGGCTCCGTGACGGCTTCCCCGGCGCTTCCCCGTGCCGTGCCGCGCTCGACCATCGGGGGAGCCCATGCGACTCCATCATCCGCACCGCGAGGCGATCGTCTGCCTCGCCGCCACGTCCTTCCTGCTCGCGCGCGACGCGGGCTGGGCGCCCGCCGCGCCACCCATGAGCTGCGGGACGTGGCTGCCGCCCGTCGACGGGCGGGTGGTCCGGCCCTTCCAGGCCCCGGCATTCGCGTACGGCCCGGGCCATCGCGGCATCGATCTCGCGGCGCCGCCCGGCACGCCCGTCCACGCCGCCGGCGACGGCGTCGTGTCGTTCGCGGGGTCGGTCGCCGGCTCCCTGCACGTCGTCGTCGCCCACGACGGCGGCTTGCGCACGACCTACGCGTTCCTCGCCGGCGCCACGGTGCGGAACGGAGAACACGTCACCCGCGGGCAGGTCGTCGGCACGGTTGGCGGCTCCGGGCCCGAGCACGATCCCGGCGCGCTCCACTTCGGGCTGCGCCTCGGCGACCGGTACCTCGACCCGCAACGGCTGTTCGAGGTGTGCGACCTGACGCAGCTGGTCCGGCTCGTGCCCGCCGACGAGCTACCGGCCGAGCCCTGGGACGCCCGCGGTCCCGCCGTCGGCTCGCTGTCCTCGGGTGGCTCCGGTGTCCGCGACGCGGCGGGAGACCTTGCCGGCGCGCTCGGGACGGCCGCGGGCGCCGCCGCCGACGCCGGTCGCTCGGGATGGAACGCGATGAGCACCGTCGGCGGGATCTCGACGTCCGGCGCCCGCACGCTCGCCGGCTACGGGCTCGCGGCCGCCCGGGACCTCGCCGGGGTGGCCGGCGTCACGTTGGCGCGCTCTCCTGTCGGG
>JBKOZX010000298.1:0-4379 GCA_046726115.1 Actinomycetota bacterium
CGACGGGCTTCCGCCGCCGAAGCTGGACGAGGTCAAGGCCAAGAGCAAGGCGGCGAAGGCGCAGGCCGAGGACGAACGGGCGTTCATCCTGCGTCTCGTGCTCGATCAGATCAAGGACGTCAACGCGGGAAGAAAATACAAGGACATCGTCGGCACGAACTGCTCGTTCTGCGCCTTGGCCACCGAGTCCACGCTCGCGGGGCATCCCGCGAGCGCACCGCCGCAGTCGCCGTACCCGACATCGCTGAAATGGTGGAGGGAGAAGGCCCTGGAGACGTGGGGCCATCCGCCCGGCACGTACAAGTCCGTCGACGACGTCACGAAGGTGATGGACGGCTGGGGGGACGGCAACCGCGGCATCCTCCTCATGACCCGCCCCGACGGCACCGGCCACGCCATCAACGTCGTCAACATGGGTGGGCATGTCTTGTACGTCGACGGTCAGTCGGGGAAAGAATTCACCGACTTCAAGGGATACTCCGAGTTCGTGCTCATCAGGACCACCAACTGACCATGGTGACCCGAGACGACGCGCGCCGGATCGCCGAACAGCAGCTGCGGCAGCTCTATGCCGAGGGTGCCGACACCCTTGCGATCGACGATCGGGCAACCCGGGAGGAAGACGTCGGCTGGGTGTTCTTCTACCAGTCGAAGAAGTACCTGAGCGACGGCGACGCCGACGAACGACTCGTCGGGAACGCGCCGATCGTGGTGGATCGTCAGGGCGACGTGCACGAGACCGGCACCGCCGAGCCGCTCGACCATTACCTCGAGGTGATCAGGACCCAGCTCGGCTCGTGACGCCTACGCCCCCGGCGTCCCGCAGTCCGAGAAGTACGCGTAGCGGCCGTCGGCCTTCGCGAGGTGCACCGTCACCGGCTGCGTCTGGCCGTGGTCGACCACGTCGGCCTCGACCGTGATGGCCGCGGCGATGGTCACCGTCTGGCCGTCGCTCGCGTAGTCGTACGGCCGGCCCGCGGGCGAGACGCTCTTCACGACATAGCGCCGGGATGGATCGGTCCGCGTTGCGATGTCGGCGCGGCACTGGTCCGTGCCGTACCGATCGATGACGGCCGGGTGGAGCCGAGCGAGCTGGAACGCGACGTCGCCACCCCGCACGGCCGTGGCCAGCGCATCGAGGAACTGTTGCGGCGTCTCGCCCTGTGCCGGCGCTGCGGTCGTGCTGGCAGTGGTGGACTGCTTCGCCGCCGGCGTGCTCGTCGTGCTCGTGCCCCAGTCGCCGAGCGCGCCGGCAACGCCGACACCGGTCAGGATCACCCCTGCCGCCACCGCGGCACCCGCGACCACCGCTCTCGCCCTGCCCCTGGGCATGCGGGGAATCATCGCGCGACGCCGACATCGGCGCCCGGCAAGACGTGCGCGTCAGCGGCGCCGGGTCAGCAGTAGCGAGCCGGCGAGCGGGCCGCCGCCGGCCGCGGCCACGCCGATCTCGGGCTCGCCCGGCACCTGCCGTTCGCCGGCCTCGCCCCACAGCTGCACGCACGCCTCGTGCAGGAACCCGTAGCCGTGCAGCCGGCCCGCCGACAGCTGCCCGCCGTGCGTGTTGAGCGCGAGCTCGCCGTCGCGTGCGATGCGGTGCCCGCCTTCGACGTACGGGCCCGACTCGCCCCTCCCGCAGAAGCCCATGGCCTCGAGCCACGCCATCGTGATGAAGCTGAACCCGTCGTACATCTCCGCCAGCTGTACGTCCGACGGCTTGATGTCGGTGCGCGTCCACATCTGCGCGGCGGCGTCGCGGCACGCCATCGTCGTCAGGTCGTCGAACTGGTCCCACGACGGCCGGCCGTACAGCGCCGTCCCGACCGCCTCCACTTGGATCGGCGGCTTGCGGAGATCAGAGATGGCGTCGACGCTCGACACGATCACCGCCGTCCCCCCGTCGCACGGCACGTCGCAGTCGAAGAGGCAAAGCGGCGACGAGATCATCCGCGCGTCGAAGTAGTCGTCCATCGTCATCGGGTCGCGGTAGATGGCATTCGGGTTCACACCCGCGTTCTTGCGGGCGTTGAGCGCGATCTGGGCGAGCTGCTCGCGCGTCGTACCGAACTCGTGGAAGTGCCGCTGGGCGAACATCGCGATCCAGGTCGTGGCCGACGGCGCCGCGAACGGCAGGTTCCACTGCATGAAACCGCCGGCGCGGAAGACATCGCCCCGCGCCCCGCCGCCGGGCATGACCGCCGACCGGCCCTCCTTGCCCTGAGCGCTGCCCTCGTAGACGCTGCGGAAGCACAGCACATGCGTCGCGAGCCCGGCCGCGACGGCCAGGCACGCGTCGATCACCGACCCGAGCTGACCGGGCAGCTCGATCCCGCCCGTGTACCACCCGACCTCGAGGCGCAGCGCGTCCTGCACCTCGACGAGCCCCGCGCCCGAGAAGCCGAGCGGGGTCTCCATCGGCCCCGGGTAGGTGGCGATGCCGTCGATCTGGTCGGTGGTGAGGCCGGCGTCCTCGATGGCGGCCATGCACGCGTCGAGCGTGAGGTCGAGCGGGTCGCGGAAGAGCCGGCGGCCGATCTCCGACTGCCCCGCGCCGCTGATGACGGTCCGCCGCTCGATCGGGTCTGCTGCCATCACGCCACCGGCTGGAACAGGGGGATGTACACCGTCTCGTCACCGTCGGTGTGCGGCTCGAAGACCACCTCGACGGGCATGCCGATGCGCACGTCGTCGGGCGGGCAGTTCACGATGTTGGTGGTGAGCCGCAGTCCTTCCTGCTCGGGCAGCTCGACGATCGCCACGACGTACGGCGGATCGGGCCCGGGCATCCACTGCTGCACGTTGATCGAGAACGTGTGCACGGTGGCGCGCCCCGACACCGCCTCGACCGCCAGGTTCTTGCCGTGGCACTTCGGGCAGCGCGGCGTCGGCGGGTGCACGTAGGTGCCGTCGTCCTGGCAGCGGAGGAACCGCAGCTCGCCATCGGCGCCCCCGGTCCAGAAGTGGCGGTTCCGGTCCGAGATCCGGGGCAGGATCCGGAACGGGACGTCGTCGCTCACACGTCTTCCTCCGGCTCGGGCGCGGCGTCGAAGCCGGCGCGTGCGTGCGGGATCGCCTCGACCGCCGGAAGCAGGCCGCAGCTCGGCAGCGTGAGCATGATCGAGCCGAGGATCTCGTCCCAGCTCGCGCCCACCTCCTTGGCGAGCATGGCGTGGCGGCGCACGCCGGGCGGGTTCCGCAGGATCACCAAGCAGACCATGCGGATGAGCTCGTGGGTCTTGCGGTCGGGCGCCTTGAGCGAGTCGATCTGGCTCATCCACGCGTTCTGCGCCGAGTGAAGCGCGGGGAAGACCTCGTCGAGCGGCCCCTCGAAGAAGGGGAAGCTCCAGTCCGGCTGCTCGTCCGCCACGGCGATGACGATAGCTAGCCGCCCGATGTCGGCCGGAACACGGGGATCGTGACGTCCTGGCTGATCTCCTGGAAGAGGACCTCGAGGGGCATGCCGATCTCGATCGCGTCGAAGTCGCAGTCGACCACGTTCGTCATCATGCGCGGGCCTTCTTCCAGGTCGACGACGGCCGCCACGTACGGCACCCGGTCGGGGAAGGGCGGCAGGTCATTCCTCCGCACGACCGACCACGTGTAGAGCGTTGCCCGGCCGCTGGCCTCGAGCCACTCGACGTTCTCGCTCCAGCAGAACGGGCAGAAGGGACGAGGATAGAAGTGTGTGCGTCCGCAGTGGAGGCAATGGCGGATCAGGAGCGTGTCGGCGCGGGCGGCGTCCCAGAACGGCTGGGTCTCGGGATCGGGCGCCGGGAGGTCGAACCGCGGGGCCCGGCTCGCCATCAGGCCCGGGTCGGGAGCGCGGCGATCGCCACGCCGCTGATCTTGGCCTCGCCGCCCTCGTTCACGACCTCGCAGTGGAGGTCGACCCGGTGCTCGCCGTGCTCCTCGTACTTCTTCTGCACGGTGACCTTGGTGGTGAGCTTCTCGCCCGGCCAGGTCTGCTTGGTGAAGCGGACCTTGTACTCCCGCAGGTTGCCGACGCCGACGAAGTCGGTGAGCGCCTTGCCCAGGATGCCGGCGGTGAACATGCCGTGCCCGAACACGCTCGGCAGCCCCGAGTCCTTGGCCTTGACCTCGTCGGTGTGCATCGGGTTGAAGTCACCCGACGCCCCCGCGTACATCACGAGGTCGGTCCGGGTGAGCTCGTGGCTGAGCTCGGGGGCCTCGTCACCCTTGTCGACGTCCTCGTAGAACAGCTTCTCCTCGGCCATGGCGCCCGATCGTTCCCGTTCCCTGACACAGCTGTCAACTTTCTGGACGGTTCAGGGGCAGACGGCGCCCTCACGGTGGTCGTCGCGGGTTTCCGGCCGACGAGGGCCTCGAGATCCCGGAGCTCGCGTCGCATGCTCCAGCGG
>JBKOZX010000299.1:0-8806 GCA_046726115.1 Actinomycetota bacterium
GGCGAGAACCTGAACGAGCACATCGTCGGCGGGCAATGGCCCATTGCCAGCGTGCGCCACGAGATGCTCGTCGAGGCAGTGGAGATCATTCGGGCCCTGTGGGGCGGCGGCATGGTGACGTATCGAGGGAAGCACTTCGAAATCGAGTCCGCGAAGGTCTGGGACCTGCCGGACACCGTCCCGCCGATCGGCATCGCGGTGTCGGGGCCCGAAAGCTGTCGCCTGGCCGGGCAGCACGCCGACGCGATGATCGCGGTCGAGCCCCGCGCCGAGCTCGGCCAGATGTTCGACGACGCGGGAGGGCCCGGGAAGCCGCGGATCGGCCAGATCGCGGTGTCGTACGACCTGGATGAGCAGGTCGCAGTCGAGCGGGCGATGGATCAGTTCCGCTGGTTCACAGGCGGCTGGAGAGTCAACGCCGAGCTCCCGGTTCCGGCGTCGTTCGACGCGGCGGCCACGACGGTGCGCGAGACAGACGTCTCTGCGCAGATGCCGTGCGGTCCCGACGTCCAGCGGCACGTCGCCGGGATTCGCGAGTTCGAGGCGGCCGGGTTCACCCACATCGCACTGGTGCAGATCGGCGCGGACAGGCAAGAGCAATTCATCACGTGGGCGGCAACGGAGCTGCTGCCACGGCTCAGGCGCTGATGTCGCATGCAACCGCCCTTGGGCCGTTGGCGCCTTTGATCGGCGAGTGGGAAGGCGATCGGGGCTATGACGACGCCTACGTCTACGCGCGCAGCCGCGAGGAGTCTGCTCCCTTCCGTGAGCGGAGCTCGTTCGCCCCGGCGGGTCCCGCCCATAACGGCGCCCAGGCGCTCTACCGACTCGACTACACGACCACCGCGTGGCGCATTGGTGAAGAGGAGCCGTTCCACACCGAGATCGGATACTGGTTTTGGGACGCCGAGCACGAGCTCGTCATGCGGGCCGTCATCACGCCGCGCGGCATCGTGGTGCTCGCCGGAGGTTCCGCCCGACCCGGAGACACCACGCTGACCGTGAGTGCCGACGCCGGGGATGAGGCGTTCGGGATCCTCTCGAACCCGCATCTGACCACGACCGCCCGCACGACCGAATTCCGGATGACCGTCGACCTGTCGATACCCGACGAGTTCTCGTACGACCAGCAAACCCTTATGTACCAACCTCGCATCGACGGCGTCTACTGCCACCGCGACCGCAACACCCTCGCTCGCGTCCGAAGGTGATGCCCCGACGCCGATGGGAAGCTCGCACGCTCGGACTCAGTGGTCGTCGCCTGAGCGACCGAGCACCGCGCCGTCGCGGAGCACCGAGACCGGGCCGTCCTCGCTCACCGCGATGACGGTGGCACCCGGGTCGTCGCGGCTGTAGCGGCGACCCGACGTATGCCGGGTGCCTCCCAATGCCTCGACGGTCTCCTCGGCGGCCGTGCTCGGCACCAGCCGCACCCCCAGCTGTCGCAGCACGCCGTCGGCGTCGAAGATCGCCGCGCCATCGACTTGGGCAAGGGCGTGGCGCAGGGGGGCGAGGTGAGCGGGGCGACGGACGTGTAAGGCGGGCGGCGTGGGAAGCCGTTCCTCGACCGGGGGGCCCGGGTCGGCATCAGGCCGGTAGATGAGCAGCGAGCCGATGCCCAGTGATCCGAGGTCGTGGACGGCGAACTCGAGCATTGCCTCGAGGACCGCGGCATCGCCGGAGGCGGAACCAACGGTGACGGCGTCGATCCAACTGCTGACCGGGGGCTCGTGGTGCCAGGTGTAGTTCTTCCAGCGAAGCACGCCGAAGCTCCCGACCACCCGCACCGACCCGGCAGGATGCCGCTGCACGATCGTTGCCTCGAGCACGTCGGCCAGCACGACGAGGTCTCGCTCCGAGCCGGCGGGCCGATCGAAGACCATCCACTCGTTGTGGTCGTCCGTGCGGCGCACGAGCCAGCTCGACAGACCGTCGGCGAAGCGACGCGCAATCGAGAGTGGCTGATCGAGCGGCGTGCGGCTGACGTCGAGCTGGGTCCCGGACGCCCACGTCGCCGGATCCGACACGGGCTCGAGAATCGTCCCGCTACTCATGACGCGCCGCTCGTGGACGGCCGGGCGCAGAGCGCGATCGACTTCTTCCAACAGCATCTCGCGCAAGGCCTCGGGCCCTTCCAGGCGCAGCCCGCTTTCCTCGAGGTCTTCAGCCAGTCTTCGGAGTCGCCCGGACACGCGGTCAGGCATCGGACCGGACGCTACCGTCGGTCTTCGGCCCAGTTGCTCGATTCGACCGGTACGTCGTAGCGGTCGACGTACCCCGCGAAGCGCGCTGCCAGCTCACCGGCGTCGAGCCCGAACTCCGCCAGGTTGTATCCGTGGGTGCCGAACTCGGTCTTCGGGTGGGCGTTCACATACGCAGCGATCGCGTCACGCGCGCCCGCATCGAGGCTCTCGCCGCACGCGGTGTAGAGATTGTCGACCGTCCGGAGCGGATCGTGCACGAGGTCGGCGTACTGCACGTCGACGATCGGGTGCTCCGGATGCGCGGCTCGGAACGAATCGATGCGCGCCACCGACTCCTCGAGCATCGCGGTCCAGTGCTCGGCGACGTAGGCCGTGTGATCCGCGTCGGTGAATGTGCCCGAAAGAGTATTGATCAGGCTGCACACGGACGCGCAGAGCACGATCGGGTCGCGATGGAGCAGCACGAGGCGCACGTCCGGGTACATCGCCGTGAGCGCGTCGAGAGCGATCGCATGATGCGGGCTCTTGAGCGTCCACTGACCCCGAACTCCGCCGCTCTGCAGGACCTGCAGGGTCGAGCGGTGGTACTCGTACGCTGAGCGTTGATCGGTGGCGAGCAGCCACCGGCTGTAGGCCGGCACGTTGGTGATCGCTTCCCACGACAGACTCTTGAAGTCCTGGCTCATGATCGCGATGCACTCGGTTGCGCCGGCGGCGTCCTCGTGGTGGATGGCCTTCATGCGAGGATTGAGGTCCTCGAGCATGTCGTTGCTCAGACGCGCGGCGTCGACGCGGGGTCCGGATCGGAAGTTCGCGGGTGACGGCGGGGGAGCGCTGTCGTTCGCCTCCCACCGCAGGAGCGCGCGGTTGTGGGGATCCTGATCGAGGAGCTGGCTCAGGAAGGTGGTCCCCGCCCGGAACATGCCGATCACGACGATGGGCGCCTCGATGCGTTCTCGGGCAACCTCGGGATGGCGGCGGGTCCAATCGAAGACCCGCAGCCGGTTCGCGAGGCTGCTCACCACCGTCTCTCGGACGGCTACCTCGCCCAGTTCGTTCAGCCGCGCTTCGTCGTCGATCGACTCGCACAGGACCGCGAGGCCTTCGCGGAAGTCATCGGGACCGAAGTCCTCGAGGCCCGTTTTCTCGCACGCCTCGGCGACGACGGCGTTGGGAAGCAGCTCGGGCATCCGTCGGCCGATCCCTAGCCCCGAGACACGTCGACGACGGTGCGTCCGGACGTTCGACGCTGCTCGTGATCGTCGAGCGCTCCCGCCACTTCTTGCATCGAGATTCGCCGCCCGATGACCGGCCGGATCGCCCCAGCCGCCACGAGCTCGAGCAGTGCGCCGTGTACCTCCCGACCGACCTCGGGCGGGAAAGTATTGACGCCGAACTTGCGGAACTCGACCGGCATCTCGTTGTACCCGAGCATCACGCCGAGCACCGAGAAATTGCCCATCGACACCTTGCGCAGAGGACGCCCGGTCAATCCGGACTCGGGGTCGTCGTTGAAGCCGACCGGCAGGTATCGACCCTCACGCGCGACGCACGTCCAGATCGTCTCGGTCTGCTCACCGCCGATGAGGTCGACGACGACCTCGGCCCCGTGGCCATCGGTGAGCGCCATCACGCGATCGAAGATGTCATCCGTCGTGTGGTCGATCGGGGTCGCACCGAGCTCCTTGCAGAGTCGAGCCTTCTCGGGACCGCCGGCGATCGCGATCACTTCGGCACCGGCCGCGACGCCGAGTTGGATCATCGCGGTGCCGACCGCGCTCGCTCCACCGACGACGAGCAGGGTCTCGCCGGCGATCAGGCGTGCTCGCTTGTGGAGGGCGAGGTAGCCGGTATGGAAGGGCAACGTGAACGCGGCGGCTTCGACGTCGTCGAGCTCGGGCGGAGCGTCGAACACGCTCGTCAGCGAGGAGAGGGCTGCCTCGGCCACACCGCCAAACGACTGGTTGGTCATCGCGACCACACGGCGCCCGATCCATTCCTCTGCGCCGTCGCCGGCCGCGTCCACCACCCCGCAGACGTCCATCCCGAGCGTGAACGGCACCTGCCCAACGACGCTCGCGACGGTGCCGCGGCACCGGGCGATGTCGCCGAAGTTCAGGGACGCGGCCGAGACGGCAATACGCACCTCACCGGGCCCGACGTCGGGGACGGGGATGTCCTGGACCTCGAGCGCGTCAGTAGGCGCACCATGGCGCACGACTCGAACTGCCTTCACGGCAGGTCGCAGACTGCCGCGAGCGCTTCGAGCGAGGGTGCGAAGTAGTAGGAGCCGCTGACAGGCCGTGAGAAGTCGGTCAGGTGATCGCGCGGGGGATCGCTCGTCGTCCCGAACATTCGAGCGAGCATCTTGTCGAAGCGAGTCGGGTCGCCGCTGAAGGCAACGAAGAACAGCCCGTGTTCGTGGACGGTGCCATACGGGACGCTACGCCGGTAGATCTGGAGCTCTCGACCATCTTCCTCGATAGTGACGCGCGCGATGTGCGCGTTCGGCGGCTTGGTGGCGTCGTCGAGTTCGATGCTGTCGGGCTTCGTGCGCCCGAAGACGCCCTCTTGGTCACCTACGGGGAGGCGGTCGAATGCGTCCAGATCATGGATCCAGCGCATCGTCATGGCGCAGGCGCCGCCTGCCCCAGGTTGGGTGTCCGCGACGAGTGCCACATCGGGGGCCTCAGAGGTCGGGGGATTCTCGGTGCCGTCGACGAAGCCGGTGAGGTCGCGGCTATCCCGGTAGACGAAGCCGGGCTGTTCGATCGCAAGCGCACCTGCCCGGCTCATGATCCTGGTCACGCTGCGCGCGGCGTCGAGCGCGAGATCCGGCCCCGTGCCGTGCACCCAGACCCACAGATCGTGCTGCGTCGCAGGCGCGTGCGCGCCGTCGAGTCCCTCGATTGGTCGAAACGCATGCAATTCGGCGGGTGCGGCGCCCGGCGCGAGGCGTTCCCACAACGTGGGGCCGAAGCCAAGAACAAGATTGAATCCGCCCACCGTCACGGTTGGTTCACGCAGTCGGGCGACCGCCGCACGCACATCATCGGATGTGGCATCGGGAAGGTCGAATTCGAGGTGATAGTGCGCTCGGGTGCCCTGCGCAAAGATGCCAGGTTGCGCGTTCGCCATCTCCGGTTCCTCCCGTGAGGAGCGACGATACAAGCTGACGCGCGCGCCAGTCGGGGCCACGAGACTGGGGATCGCCTCCATATTCAGTCGGCATGGTTGACCATGTGAGGAAGACTCCCTGCCCGCGCACCACGCCCGCTTCGAGGAGACCGATCCCATGGACTACAGCCGGCTCTCGATGCCTCTCGGCGAAGCCATCTTCACCCAGCGCTCGATCCGACGGTTCAAGCCCGACCCGATTCCGATCGCGGACGTCCATCTCATTCTCGAAGCCGCGGTGCGGGCACCCAACGGCGGGAACCAACAGGTCGCGCGGTTTCTCGTCGTGAACGATCGTGCGACCATCCGGGAGTTCAGCGCGCTCTACCACGACGCGTGGTGGGCGAAGCGGCGCGACGAGGGGTTCCAGCAGCGCGACGATCTCCCACGTCAATTTCATGCTGCGGCGGGACTGGCCGACGCGATGACGGACGTGCCCTGCGTCGTGTTCGCGTTGGCGATGCGCAACGGCCCTGCCGACTCCGTCATTCCGGCCGTGCAGAACCTGATGCTGGCGGCGCGTGCGATCGGGATCGGCTCGGTGCCGACGACGCTCCACCCATCTGTGATGGCTCGCTTCCACGAGATGTTCGGCATCCCGAACGACGTCGGGTTCCATTTCTGCGTGCCGCTCGGGTATCCGCAGGGCAACTTCGGCCCGAACGTCCGTCGGCCCACTTCGGAGACGGCGTTTCTCGACCGATGGGACGCCCCGGTTCCCTGGAAGTGACGACGGCAGCGTCCGGTCTCACCGCCCCGACGGACGGCCGGCTCGTCGTCGACGACCAGGATCCGCACCGTTCCAGTTTCGCCGGAAATGCTGAGAAAGTCCGGAACGGATCGTTGACGGGTGGCCGCTCTCGGGGCAAGCATCGCCCCAGGCCGAGCACGTTGGTTCATTGACCTGTGGGGGGCTCATGACCACGAACGAGCGGACGGTCGGTCGGTACCTGCGTTGGCTTCTTGCTGCGCTGTCGCTAGGGGCGGGAGTGATCCACCTCGCTGTCAGCGGCGAGCACTACGACCTCTCGTGGATGCACGGAACGTTCTTCGCCGTCGTGGGGTGGCTGCAGATCTCGTGGGCGGTCGCCGTGATCCTGCGCCCAAACCGGCGGCTGTTGACCGCGGGCGTCCTTCTCAACGCGGGGGTCGTCGCCGTCTGGGTCATGTCCCGGGTCTGGGGCGTGCCCGTCGGACCGGAAGCCTGGACACCCGAATCCGTCGCCTTGGCCGACGCGCTGTCGTCAGGGTGCGAGCTGGGCATCGTTGAGCTGTCGCTCGCGGTGCTCGTCCGGCCGGCCGTCGCGCAGCGCGAGCTGCGTCCCGCATTCGCGGTTCCCGTCGTCGGAGCGGCCGGGCTCGGCGTGGCCGTGGTCGCGTCGCTCTCGCTCACGCCCGCGTTCGCGTCATCGCACCAGCACGGCAACGCAGCGGCGGCGGGGCACGACCACGCTGCGCCGGCGGCCGCGAACGCCGCTGGGCCCGTGGCGATCAACGGCCAGCACGTGCACGGCGTGAAGGCCGGCGACATCGCCGCCGAGTCGCAGCCCGACGCGCCCATTGACGCCGCGACCCGGACCGCGCTGCGGGATCAGCTCACCGAGGCCCGGGGGTTCGCGCTCCAGTACCCGACCGTCGCCGACGCCACCGCCGCGGGCTACCGCCTCGCCGGCGGCTTCGCACCGGGCAGCGGAGCCCATTACATCTCCTACGGCGGCATGACCCGCGCCGGGGCGTTCGACCCCACGCATCCGTTGGCGCTCATCTACGACGGCATCGCTCCGACGTCGCAGATCGTCGGTCTCATGTACTACGGGATGGGTGACAGCCCGCCCGAGGGCTTTGCAGGACCGAACGATCACTGGCACCGGCACAGCAACGTGTGCCTCAAGAACGGGCCCGGCGGACTGGAAGTGCCCTTCCCGGCCGACGCCGACGTGACCGCGGCACAGTGCACGGCGGTGCAGGGCAACTTGCTGAAGATCACGGGGTGGATGGTGCACGCGTGGGTGGTGCCGTCGTGGGAGAGCCCGCAGGGCGTCTTCTCGCACGACAACCCCGACGTGCGCTGTGCCGACGGGACCTACAAGACGGACAAGGCCGGATTCTGCCAGGGCACCTCGTAGCTCGCCTACGCCGACGAGGCGTCGAGCTGGGCGCCCGCTGCCTGGCGTTGTCGGCAAGCTGCGCGGCGTACGCCGGTTCGTCCAGTCGTCGGCGCACGGCGTGCGCGAACGCGTCGAGGTCGTGAGGATCGTCGATCAGAACGCCATGCTGTCCTGAGACGATCTGGTCCACGATGCCGCCGACGGCACTGGCAACGACCGCCTTCTCCTCCCACATCGCCTCGGCGACCGTGAGCCCGAAGCCCTCGGCGATGCTCTTTTGAGTGACCACGCCGACTCCCTCACGCTGTGCGAAGCCGCACGCGCCGTGACGCGGTAAAGCTTCGGCCACGGTCGGTAGGCCTCGCCAGAGCCTACGCTGATGCACGCGTCGAGCATTCGCTCGACGCTCAGCGCGATCTGATCCGGGAGTCTGTGTGAGCGACGCGGTGCGGGTGTTCCTGCTCGACGACCACGAGATCGTCCGGCGTGGCGTCAAGGACCTGCTCGAGGCCGAAGCCGACCTCGAGGTGGTCGGCGAAGCCGGCACGGCCGACGAGGCCCTGGCCCGCATACCGCCGACGCGGCCGGATGTCGCGGTCCTTGACGTGCGTCTTCCAGACGGCGACGGCGTGCAGGTCTGCCGTGAGATCCGTTCGCGCCACCCCGAGGTCCAATGCCTCATTCTCACGTCGTTCGCCGACGACGAAGCGCTGGTCCAGGCGATCATGTCGGGTGCCTCGGGGTATGTCCTCAAGCAGATCAAGGGAGCCGACATCGTCGAGGCGGTCCGCTTCGTCGCGAAGGGTCAGTCGCTCCTCGATCCCTCGATCACCGCGCGCGTCCTCGATCGCCACCACAAGGGCCCGGAGGACGACGAGCGTCTCGCCCGGCTGAGCCCGCAGGAGCGGAACATTCTCGGCTTGATCGCCGACGGCCTCACGAACCGTCAGATCGCCGAGCAGGTCCACCTGGCCGAGAAGACCGTGAAGAACTACGTGTCGAACCTGCTCGCGAAGCTCGGGATGGAGCGGCGAACTCAGGCCGCGGTCTACGCGGCTCGCCTCGCCGGGCGACAGGTCGAGCCGCCGGAGGTGTAACCGCCGGTTCGTCCGCCGCCGTGGTCGCGCCCTACAGGTACGCGGTCGGGTGGAAGGGCCATTCCCGCTCGGCCGCGTGCAGCCGACGACCCGTGACCGAGAACGGCTCGATGACGAGCCACGCGTCGCGGTCGGCCGTCATCCACGGCTCGGGATCGAAGCGGGAGCGGAAATCGGCGGCGTCGGGGTCGACGTGGTGGAGCGTTCCGCGTACGAGCAC
>JBKOZX010000300.1:0-10370 GCA_046726115.1 Actinomycetota bacterium
CTCGCGAGCCGGTCGGCCCAGTCGGCGCGGCCGCCGCGCGCCAGCGCGCCCCACGCGAGCAGCGTCGACAAGAACGGCGCCGGCGCGACGTGACGCCCGACCTCCTCGAGGAGCACCGCCACCTCGACGGCGCCGAGGCCCAGCCCCCCAAGATCCTCGGGCACCTCCAGCGCGGTCCAACCCTGCTCGACCATCGCCTTCCAGAGCCCGTGGTCGATGCCGCCGCCGGCATCGACCACGGTGCGCACGCGGGGTGGGGGCGCCAGCCCGTCGAGCAGCTCGCGCGCGCCGTCACGCAGCGCGAGCTGATCGTCCGACAGCTCAAAATCCATGTGAATTCGAGGCTAGCTGACGTCGCCGTCATTCTCGGGGGTCGGTACGCTCGCAGCGATGACGACGACCGCCGCGACGACGGAGATCGACGCCGGGCCGGTCGATGCCCTCGTCGACCGACTGCTCGCCGAGCACGACCCCGCGGACGAGGTGACGTTCCGTGGCGCGCAGTACGACCTCGGTTTGGCCTGGGTCTGGTTCCCGCGCGGGTTCGGTGGCCTCGGCCTGGCGCCGGATCTCCAACGGCGCGTCGACGAGCGCCTCCGCGCCTCCGGGGTCCGCGCCGACGCGATGGAGCGTAACGGCTTCGGGATCTTCCTCGCCGCGCCGACCATCACCGCCCACGCCGACGACGAGCTCAAGGCGCGGCTTCTCCGCCCGCTGTTCACGGGCGAGGAGTTGTGGTGCCAGCTGTTCAGCGAGCCGGGCGCAGGCTCCGACCTTGCCAGCCTCGCGACGCGCGCCGTCCGCGACGGCGACGAGTGGGTGGTCAGCGGCCAGAAGGTCTGGAACACGCTGGCACACCGCGCTGATCGCGGGATGCTCGTGACGCGCACTGACCCGGACGCGCCGAAACACCGCGGGCTCACCTACTTCGCGCTCGACATGCACACGCCCGGCGTCGACGTCCGCCCGCTGCGCCAGATCACCGGCGAGGCCGAGTTCAACGAGGTGTACCTCACCGATGTACGCGTCCCCGACGCCGACCGCATCGGCGGGCTCGGCGACGGATGGCGCGTGTCGCTCACCACGCTGATGAACGAGCGCGTGAGCATCGGCGGCGCAGTGGCAGGCCGGAACTCCGGTCCGATCGGGGACGCGCTCAAGGTCTGGCGCGAACACCCCGAGCGTCACGATCCGGTGCGCCGCGACCGGCTGGCCAAGCTCTGGATCGACGCCGAGGTCCTCCGGCTCACCAACGCCCGGGCGACTGCAAACCGAAAAGCGGGGACGCCCGGACCCGAAGGCTCCGTCCCCAAGCTCGCCTTCGCGGAGACGAACAAGCGCATCTACGAGCTCTGCATGGACGTGCTGGGCGCCGACGGGTTCCTGTACCCGAGCTACGAGATGGTGCGCCCCCAGGAGGCGAGCCTCACGGGCGGCGGCGATCCCCGCAAGATGTTCCTGCGCTCGCGCGCGTACTCGATCGAGGGCGGGACGTCGGAGATCCTGCGCAACGTCCTCGGCGAACGCGTCCTGGGACTTCCGGGCGAGCCCCGCGTCGACAAGGACCTGGCCTGGAGCGAAGTGCCGCGCAGCTGACCTGCATGCTGAGGTGAAGGAGTCCGACATGACCGAACCCCCGGGCGTACTCCGGTACGACGAGAAAGGGGTCGAGCTGCCGATCGTCCGCGGCAGCGAAGACGAGCCCGCGTTCGACATCTCGAAGCTCCGGGCCCACACAGGCTTCATCACGCTCGACAATGGCTTCGTGAACACCGCCGCATGCGAGTCGGCGATCACCTTCATCGACGGCGATGCCGGGATCCTCCGGTACCGCGGCATCCCGATCGAGCAGCTCGTCGAGCGCGACCACCCGTCGTTCCTCGAGACCAGCTACCTGCTGATCTGGGGCGAGCTCCCAACGCAGACCCAGCTCGACGAGTTCCGCTACGAAGTCCGCCGCCACACGCTCATCAAGGAGGACGTCAAGCGCTTCTACGACGGGTTCCCGAAGGACGCCCACCCGATGGCGATCCTGTCGTCCGTCGTGAGCGCGCTGTCGACCTTCTACCAGGACAGCGACGACATCCACGACGAGGAGCAGGTGCACCTGTCGATCGTGCGGCTCATCGCGAAGCTGCCCACCATCGCGTCGTACGCGTACAAGAAGTCGGTCGGGCAGCCGTTCCTGTATCCCAACAACGACCTCGATCTGATCGAGAACTTCCTCACGATGATGTTCGCGGTTCCCTCGGAGCGTTATGAGGTGAGCCCGGGCGTGGTGCACGCGCTGAAGCAGCTGCTGATCTTGCACGCCGATCACGAGCAGAATTGCTCGACGTCGACCGTGCGCCTCGTCGGGTCGAGCGAGGCGAACCTGTGGGCTTCGGTTGCCGCCGGAATCAACGCGCTCTGGGGCCCGCTCCACGGCGGTGCAAACCAGGCCGTGATCGAGATGCTCGAGCGGATCCGCGCCGACGGCGGCGACGTCGGCAAGTACGTCCGTCAGGCCAAAGACCCCGACGACCCGTTCCGGCTGTCAGGCTTCGGTCACCGCGTCTACAAGAACTACGACCCTCGCGCGCGCGTCCTCAGCTCCACCGCCGAGCGGGTCCTCAAGGAGTTGAACAGCAGCGACGACCTTCTCGACCTCGCCCGCCAGCTCGAAGAGGTGGCGCTCCACGACGAGTACTTCATCGAGCGCAAGCTGTACCCGAACGTCGACTTCTACTCGGGAATCATCTACCGGGCGATGGGATTCCCGACCGACATGTTCCCGGTCTTGTTCGCGATCGGCCGTCTCCCCGGCTGGATCGCGCACTGGCACGAGATGATGCAGGACCCGAAGACGAAGATCGGCCGGCCGCGTCAGGTCTACATCGGCCCGACCGAGCACGACTACGTCCCGATCGAGCAGCGGGGTTAGCCCCTACGCGACCGCCACGGGCCCGGCCGGGCGGTAGGCGCAGATGAGCACGCCTGTCTTCGCCTGCGTCACCGACACGAGCTCCAGCCGCCGAGCTCGCCCATCCGGCGGGAAGATCGTCTTCCCGCCGCCCAGCACGATCGGCTCGAGCATGAGCTGGTACTCGTCGACGAGATCGTTGCCCACGAGCTGGCGAGCCAGCGAGGCACTGCCCCAGACCTGCAGGCCGCCGTCACCACCACTCGTGCGCAGCGAGCGGATCGCCTCGATCGCGTCGCCGTCGCGACCACCGAGGAGCGTCGTGTTGTTCCACCTCGACGACGCCTCCTCCGCCGACAGCGTCCGCGACACGACGTACTTCGGGATTGCGTTCATCTGGTCGGCGTACGGATCGCCCGCCCTCCCCGGCCAGGCGGCTGCCATGCCGTCCCACGTCCGCCGGCCGAACAGCAACGCCTCGGTGCGCCCCATGACCTCGCCGATGACCGCTCCCATCGACTCGGGGTCGAAGAACGGCCCCGACCAGCCGCCGTGCTGGAACCCGCCGTCGGTGTCCTCCTCCGGGCCGCCGGGAGCCTGCACGACGCCGTCGAGGCTGATGAAGTCACTCAGGATGATTCGCATGTCGGGTGAGACGATGCAGCGCCGCCGAACTCATCGCAAACCGTCGAGGGCGACCCTGCTCCACGGGCGATTCGAGCAGCAGCTCTAAGCCAGCTGGATCCATGTGGCGCGCGCGAGCCCGACCAGCTCGCCACCGGCGGTGAAGATCGCCGAGCCCGCGGTGACCTTCCGCCCGTCGTGACCGGCTCGCCAGCCAACCACGGCGTGCGGCGCGGCGGTCCGCACGGGGCCGCTGATCGTGACGGCCATGCGCCCGAGCACGAACGGGTTGCCGCCGATCGGATCAATCAGCCACGAGCCGACGCCGCCCGAGCAGTCGAGCGCGCCCCACACGAACTCCGGCCGGACGACGCCGCCGGCGCCGGCGAGATCCGCCGCCGGTGTCCACGCATCGGCAGCCACCGTTCGTCCGGGGACCGGACCGACAAGGATGCCCAACCCGTCGCCGGGTGCACGCTGCGGGCCGCAGACGAAGCACGTCGGGAAGGGATGTTCGTCGGGGTGCTCGTGCAGCCGCGACGCCGCGGCTGCGCGCTCGGCTTCGGCCACGGTGACCGGTTCGGGCACGTCGATGCCCAGATCGTCACCGCGCCGACCGCCGTCGGCGACGAGGTCGCCGCCGTCGAGGACACGAACCGATCCGTCGTCGCCGCGGGCCACGGTCAGCGGCGTGTCGAGCGGCGGTGGCCGTCGCAGCGTGACCTCGGCCGGGCCGTCGACCCGCCCGGCGACGAGACCGCACACGTACCCACCGTTGCCGCTCTCCGGGGGACCACAGAACCGGCGGTCGATGACGATCGGAGCGGTCACGTGCCGGCGAGCAGCTTCTTGACCGCGGCCGCCCCCGCCAGCGCGGCGTCACGGTCCTCCGCCTGCGGCAGGAGGTTGAACGCGGTGCAGCCGGCCTCGACGTACGGAGCGAGGAACTCGGCGACGTCCTCCGCCGTCCCGTACGGCGAGTACTTCTCGAAGCGCTCGAACGGGATCTGGTAGAAGGCCTCCATCGCAGGCGCGAGACGCGCCCGTGCCCCTTCCCTGCTCTCACCGATGCCGCACCACACCTGCATCGCATGGCGCGTGGGTGGGTCGTCACGACCGGCGCGCGCGGCCTCTTCGGCGACGTTGTCGACGACCTCCGCGAAGCGGCGGGCGGAGTTCCAGATGCCGAGCCACCCGTCACCGAACCGCCCCGTACGCCGCGCGGCGGCGTCCGAGCGGCCGCCGACGATGATCGGCACGGGCGGTGCGGGCGCGGGCAGCACAAGCGCGTCCTCGAGATCGAAGAACTCGCCGTGGAACGCCGTCGGCGCACCCGTGAGCAGCTCCCGCAGGACGCGCAGGCACTCGTCCATGCGCCGCCCGCGGGTCGCGGGGTCGACGCCGCAGATCTCGACCTCGTGGCGGTCCTCGCCGCCGATGCCGACGCCGAAGACCAGCCGACCCGGGGCGAGCTGGCTCAGGTCGGAGAGCTGACGGGCGACGAGCACCGGATGCCGCAGCGGCAGGAGGTACACCCCGGTCATGACCGGCAGGGTCGGGTGCAGCATCCCGAGCGCCGCCGCTTGGAGCAGCCCGTCCGTGCCCGCGCCGACGAAGAAGCTGACGTGGTCGCCACAGCAGACGTGGTCGATGCCGGCGTCGCGCACGGCGGCGAGATACGTCCTCGCGTCGTCCGCCCGGTCGAGCGGCCCCCTCGTCGGGAAGATCCCGACCGAAACAGATTGCGGCGCGGCGGCCATCGCGCTCCCTCCGACGCCGTGACGCTACAGCGCCGCCCGGTACCCTCCCGCGTCGACGGCGACGATAGGAAGACGCGAATGAATCTCGAGGCGACGGAAGCCGAGGCGAGTCTCCGCGCCGACGTGCGCGCCTGGCTTCGTGAGCAGCTGCCGTGGGAGTACGGCAAGGGACTACCGCCGCGCTTCGACGACCTCGCCGACGAGGTGACGTTCGGCCGGGAGTGGCAGGCGAAGCTGGCCGAGGGGCGGTGGGTCGGCGTGGCGTGGCCGGAGGAGTACGGCGGCCGCGGCGCCGGTGCCGTCGAGCACTTCATCGTGACCGAGGAGCTGGCGCGCGCACGCGCGCCTGAGCTCGTCGGGCGGATCGGCGTCAACCTCGTCGGGCCGACGCTGCTCGCGCACGGCACGGCCGAGCAGAAGGCGCGCTGGCTCCCGAACATCCTCGCGGCGCGCGAGCTGTGGTGCCAGCTGTTCAGCGAGCCCGGCGCCGGCAGCGACCTCGCGTCGGTCACCACCCGCGCCGACACCACCGAGGGTGGATGGGTCCTGAACGGACAGAAGGTGTGGACGAGCTACGCGCAGTTCGCCGACTGGGGTGTCTGCCTCGCCCGCACCGACCCGACCGTCCCGAAGCAGCGCGGCATCTCATACCTCGTGGTCGACATGCGAGCATCAGGTGTCGAGGTGCGGCCGCTGCGGCAGATCACCGACGAGTCGGAGTTCAACGAAGTCTTCTTCTCGGACGTGTTCGTCCCCCACGACCAGCTCATCGGCCCCCAGAACGAAGGCTGGCGCATCGCGAGCTCCACGCTCACGCACGAGCGGGGCATCAACCCGCGACAGCTCGTGATCCACGTGCAGCTGGTCGAAGAGCTGCTGCGCCTCGCGCTCGACTCCGGCGGCTTCGAGGACGAGCGCCTGCGCGGCCGGCTCGCGCAAGCCGCCGTCGAGGTGCGGCTGTTCCAGCTCCACAACTGGCGCACGCTGTCGCGCCTCGCCAAGGGCCAGGAACCGGGACCCGAGGGCAGCGCGCTGAAGCTCTACTGGAGCGAGATGAGCAAGCGCCTCCACGACACGGTCATGGCCGTGCTCGGCCCGGCCGCGCCCCTGTGGCGGGGCGCGCTCGACAACCCGGGCGACGGGAGCTGGCAGCGATCGTGGCTCTACTACCAGGCGTCGTCGATCTTCGCCGGCACCAACGAGATCCAGCGCAACATCATCGGTGAGCGCGTCCTGGCGCTCCCCCGCGAACCCAAAGCCTGACCGGGCACGGTCCGGAACGCGCCGGGCACTACATTCGTGACGGTGCCGTCAGGTTTCGAGAGCATCCGCTACGACGTCGACGGGCCGGTGTGCACGATCACGATGAACCGGCCCGAGGTCGCGAACGCCCAGGATTCGCAGCTCCTCGACGAGCTCGACGCCGCATTCGACCGCGCCGACGAGGACGACGACGTCCGGGTCGTGATCCTCGCCGGCGAGGGCAAGCACTTCTCGGCCGGTCACGACCTCAAGCAGCTACTCACCAAGAGCGATCCGTGGGCCGAGATGCGCGACACCCCCGAGGGGAAGCTCCGGCACGAGCAGGTCATGTACTTCGACCGCTGCGTGAAGATCCGCGACTTCCGCAAGCCCACGATCGCCGCCGTCCAGGGCGCGTGCTCGGCGGCCGGTCTCATGCTGGCGTGCATGTGCGACCTCATCGTCGCCGCCGACGACGCCAGGTTCTCGAATCCCGTCCTGCGCATGACCGGCGCCGGCGTCGAGCTCCTGGTCGAGCCGTGGGAGCTCGGGCCCCGTAAGGCCAAGGAGTTCCTGCTCTGCGCCGAGACGATCGAAGCCGGCGACGCCGAGCGATTCGGTCTCGTGAACACGGTCGTGCCGAGGGCGGAGCTCGGCGCGGCGGCGCGCGAGATGGCCGACAAGGTCGCCAAGGTGCCGCCGGTGACGGCACAAGCCGTGAAGGACTCGATCAACCGCATGCTCGACATCCAGGGCCAGCGCGAGTCGTGGCGGTACCACTTCATGGTCCACCAGTTCGTCAGCAACACGGCAACCGCGCTCGACGCCGCCGCCTCGCGCCAGAAGGGCGGCATGGACGCGGTCCGCGCCGAGCAACGCGGCGAGGCGCCGGAGGGCAGGTGATGCCCGGGCCGCTCGAGGGCGTGCGCGTCCTCGACCTCGGCACCCGCATCGCGGCACCGTTCTGTGCCGGCCTGCTCGGCGAGATGGGCGCGGACGTCGTCAAGATCGAGCAGCCCGGCCGCGGCGACTTCATGCGCGAGATTGGGCCCTTCCTCCCGACCGACGACGGCGCGGGCTACTCGCTCTTCTGGGCCATCGAAGGGCGCGGGCGCAAGAGCGTCACCCTCGACCTGCGGCGCGAAGAGGGCCAGGACCTGTTCCGGCGCCTGGCGGCAACGGCGGACGTCGTCGTGGAGAACTTCCGGCCCGGCACCCTCGAGCAGTGGCACGTCGGCCCCGCCGATCTCGACCCGACGCTGGTCGTCGTCCGGATCAGCGCGTTCGGCCAGGACGGGCCGTACGCGGCGCGCCCCGGCCTGGACCGGATGGGCATCGGCTACGGAGGGCTCCTGCATCTCACCGGCTACCCGGATCGGCCGCCCGTGCGCGTCGGCGTGACGATCTCCGACTACCTCACCGGCGTGTTCTCGGCGCACGCGGCGGTCTCGGCGCTCTACGCGCGGGACGCGCGGCGTTCGGGCAAGGGCGCCGTCATCGACGCCGCCCTGTACGGCGCGCCCCTGCGCATCCTCGAATGGACGATCGCGGCGTACGACCGGATGGGAGTGGTACGCGACCGAGAAGGGAACCGGCTGGCGAACTCGGCCCCGCTCGACAACTACCCGACGGCCGACGGGAAGTACGTGTGCATCGTCGCCGGCAGCGACGCCAACTTCGCCCGCCTGTGCAAGGCCATGGACCGTCCCGACCTCCTCGACGACCCGCGGTTCACGAAGCTGGCCGACCGGGCCGAGCACGGGGATGAGATCAACGCCATCGTCACCGAGTGGACGCGCGGCCGCAGTGCCGCCGACATCGAAGAGGCGTGCGTCGCCTGCGACGTGCCGGTCGCGACCGCTTACACGGCCGCCGACATGTTCGCCGACCCGCATTTCGCCGCCCGCGGCGACCTCGTCGAGGTCGACGACGCCGTGGCCGGACCCACCCGCCAACAGGCGCCGTTCCCGCGCTTCGCCGGCGAGACCCCGGCCGCCCCGAGCGGCGCGCCACGCCTCGGCGAGCACACGCGCGAGGTCCTCGGTGACGCGCTCGGCCTGTCGAGCGCCGATCTCGACGCGCTCGAGTCCGACGGGGTGATCTGATGCCCACGCGCCCTGTGCACGACGGGCTGTTCACCGACACCCACCTCATCGGAGGCCGGTGCGCCACCTGCACGCGTCACCACTTCCCCCTCGCGGCGACGTGCCCCTATTGCGGCTCCACCGAGATCACCCGCGTCGAGCTCTCGGACACCGGCACGCTCTGGGGCTGGACCGCGGTCACGGCGCCGCCGCCCGGATACCTGGGCGAGGTCCCCTTCGGCTTCGGCGTCGTGGAGCTCCCCGAGGAGTTGCGCGTCATCACCCGTCTCGAGGAAGCCGATCCGTCCCGCCTGTCGTTCGGCATGCCGATGCGGTTCGCGCTCGCGCCGCTGCATACAGACGCCGACGGCACCCAGGTCGTGACATACACCTTCGCTCCGGCCGCGACCACATGACCCCGACCGTCGAGGTCGCGGGCATCGGCATCCACCCCTTCGGCCGTTTCGAGCACCGCACCGTGACCGACCTCGGCGTCGCCGCGGTTCGCAGCGCGCTGCGCGACGCGGGAGACCCGCCATTTCAGGCCGCGTTCTGCGGCACCGCCTACGCGGGAGTCGCCGCGGGCCACAAGGTGCTCGGAGCGCTCGGGCTCACCGGCATCCCGATCGTCGACGTCGAGGCCGGGTGCGCGAGCGGCGGCGCCGCGCTCATGCTCGCGGGCGGCGCCATTCGGGCCGGCCAGTACGACTGCGCGCTCGTGTTCGGCATCGAGAAGATGCCCCGCGGCATCATCCGGTCGTCGTTCTTCGAGCCGTGGCGCGAGGAAGCCGGCCTGGCGGCGACACCCGCATACTTCGCGCTGCGAGCGCAGCGGCTGATGCGGGAGTCCGGAATCACGAAGGACCACCTGGCGCAGGTCGTCGTGAAGAACCGGGCCCACGGCGTCGACAATCCGAACGCCATGTTCCGGGGCGAGGTGACGGCCGGACAGGTGCTCGCGTCGCGAGTCGTGTGCGAGCCCCTCCACCTCTGGATGCTGTGCTCCCCCAACGAGGGCGCGGCCGCGGTCGTGCTCCGCGCCGGCCCCGCGGACGCCACCGGTACGCCGGTGACGCTCGAGGCGGCGGCGCTGCGTTCGCACCTCCCGGGTTCCGTGCTCTCCGAGTCGACCCCGCTGAGCGGCGTGGCCGGCGACGACCTCGACCCGCCCACAACGCTCGCGGCCCAGGCTGCCTACGACGAGGCCGGCCTCGGGCCGGACGACCTCGACGTGGTCGAGTGTCAAGACACCGACGCCGCCCGCGAGCTGCTGTCGTACGAGGAGCTCGGGCTCTGCCCGAAGGGCGACGCCGGCAAGTGGCTCGAGGAGGGCGTCACCCGCCTCGGCGGCCGGCTCCCGGTGAACCCGAGCGGCGGGCTCCTCTCGAAGGGCGAGCCGCTCGGCGCGTCCGCCCTGGGACAGGTGGTCGAGCTCGTGACCCAGCTACGCGGCGCGGCCGGGTCACGGCAGGTGCGCGGGGCGCGCGCCGCGCTCGCTCACACCGTCGGCCGCGGCGCGAACGCGTCCGTCGTCATCGTACGGCGCTAGCCCGCGGAGGCGGCGGCTTCGCCGACCGCCGCCGGAGCAGGAACCCGAGCTTTGCGAGGGCGACCGCTAACCCCCAACGCGCGAGTTGTACTCCTCGATCTTCGAGTTGGCGTTCTGCTTCGCCAGCTTGAGCGCGGCGCTGGGTGACATGCCGTTGAACATCTGCTGCTCGGAATCGAGGACGACGTCGCGCACACCCTGGTAGTCAC
>JBKOZX010000301.1:0-1594 GCA_046726115.1 Actinomycetota bacterium
CCTGGGGAGACGTGCCACCGAAGTCCACTTCGATGCTGCCGTTCCGAGCGGTCACGGCGACATTGACCTCGAACTCGCGATCGGGATCGACGCCGTCACCGTCGATCTCGAACGCGCCGTGGTACGTGCCGGCGGGGAGCCGGCGTAGATCGTCGCGCACGCGCCGTTCCGCGTCGTCGATCGAATCCCGGACGAAACGCTCGACCGTCGTTGTGCCAAAGCGTCCGAGAAGCTCCTCCACCCGCCACGCGATGACGTTCACGCCCGCGATGAGGGCTCGAACGTCGCCCATCACCTTGTCGGGCGCGCGGCTGTTGCGCGCGATGATGCCCAGGACATCGTCCACCGGCTCGCCGTTCCGATACAGGTGGACCGGCGGCAGCAACAGCCCCTCGGTGAACGTGTCGGTGGCAAGGGCCGCGAGCCCCGCCACCGCGTTGCCGCCGAGGTCGGCGACATGGATGAGGGTGCCGGCGAAGAACACGACCCGGCCCTCGTCGAAGATGGGCCGGAACACCAGGATGTCGTTGGCGTGGATCCCACCGCGGTAGGGATCGTTGAGGGCGAAGACGTCGCCCTGGTGCATCGAATCGAGTGGGCTGGCTTCGAGCAGTGACGGCAGCGAGCTGCGGAGGCTCGCCCCGTGCATGAGGCTCGTTGCGGTGGACTGCGCGACGAGCTGGCCGGCAGCATCGAGGATTGCCGCACACGCGTCGGCGCCCTCCTGGATGAAGGTGCTGTGCGACGAGCGCACGACGACCACGCTCGCTTCCTCGGCCGCCACCAGCAGGCCGCTGCGAATGATCTCGCCCGTGATGGCGTCGTCGACGGCCGTCGCGTTCGGCATGCCTGTGCCTGCTCCTGCGGGGTGGTGGCCCGGGTGCTGCCGGGTACGCAGGCCACCCGGCCGAAGGGAACCCGGCGGTGATCTTCGCGCCCGATTCACACCCAACCTAGCGCACGCTTGGTCGCGTCTGCCTGACTGGGGCCGTGCGGCACCCAAGGACGATCACGGGCGCGTGGCGCCCAACGCAGGGCAGAAAGGGGTAGGACCGGTCGGGCGCGGGAGGCGCCCGCGCGACGCAGGGGGGAGACTCGTGAGATTTCGAAGGTCCTTGTGCACGCTGCTCACCGTAGGAGTCGCAGCCTCGGTCACTGCTGCAACGGGGAGCTCGGCCACGGCGGCTGACAAGACCCCGACGGTGAAGATCATCCTGCTCGCCGAGACCACGGGCGAGAGCTCGGCCGCGGTCCCGTACTACGCCAACGGCGCGGAGATGGCGAAGGACGAACTGGGCAGTCGGGTCGAGTACACCCGCATTCCCGCGCCGCTTCCGCCTGCCGGCGCGGAGACCGCGTTCCTCCGAGACCGCGATGCCCTGCGAGCTGGCCGGGTGGTCGCCACCGCCCAGGCCCAGTACGTCGTGGACACCCAAAAGAAGAAGAAGATCGGGCTCGAGTGCGTCGACAACGCGACCGGCGTCAACGGCTGCAACGCGGCGAAGAAGGTGATTCAAGGGAAGTGAGGCGTCAGCGTCGTCGCCGAGCGCACGAACTCCACGACCGCGACCGACCTCACCGAGCAGGTCACGGC
>JBKOZX010000302.1:0-2510 GCA_046726115.1 Actinomycetota bacterium
ACTCGAGGACGTCATGCGCGACGCAGGCGCGCACACCGCGTTCTGGGTCACGTCCCCGCCGCGTCCGGGAAGCGAGTTCGAGGCCGTGAACCCGACGCCGATCTCGCGTCACATCATGGGGACGGCGCGTATGGGCGACGATCCGCGCACGAGCGTGTTCGACCCGTGGCAGCGGCTCCACGACGTCGACAACGTGCTGTGCACTGACTCGTCGGTGTTCCCGACGTCGACCGGGTACGGCCCGACGCTCACGATCGTGGCGCTGGCGATCCGCGCCTCCCGGGCCCTGGCCGGGCTCGAGCCATTGCGGTCGGGCTAAACCGCCACCGGCTCTCGTTCCTCCGTGTGGTCGTTCGGCGGCACCGCCCGAGGTCTGGGATCGCGTACTCGCGCTGGCGGTTGGCGTAGATCGCGGACGATGCCAACGGCTGCCAAGAGCTTGAGCGCGTAGTAGACGACGTCGATCTCCCACCAGAAGAATCCCTGTCGCGCCGACGACTGGTAGTGATGGTGGTTGTTGTGCCAGCCCTCACCGCCGGTCAGCAGGGCGACGAAGAGGTTGTTCCGGCTCGTGTCCGCGGTGTCGTAGCGGCGCCGACCGAACACGTGCGCCAGGGAGTTCACCGTGAACGTCGAATGCCAGAGCAGCACGTTCGACAGGAAGAAGCCGATGATCAGACCACTCCAGCCCCCGATCAGGAAGCACGTCAGGCCCAGCGTCCACATCGGGATCCAGTCGTACTTGTCGAGGAACCGCAGTTCCGGGTAGCGGGCGAAGTCCTTGATCGCGTCGGTGTCCGTCGCCGAGTACTTGTCGCACAGGATCCATCCCACGTGGCTCCACCAGAACCCCTTGCGCGGCGAGTGGAGGTCCCGCTCTGTGTCGGCGAACTGGTGGTGACGCCGGTGGTGACCGGCCCACCAGAGGGCGCCCTTCTGGCACGCCGTTCCGCCGCCGAACGCCATCACGAACTGCGCCACGCGCCCGAGCTTGTAGCTGCGGTGGGCGAAGTACCGGTGGTACCCGGCCGTGATGAAGAACATCCGGCCGAAGAACGTGACCGCCAACAGCACGAGGGCCGTGGTCGTCACGCCGGTCACGAAGGCGAGCAGCGGCAGCAGCTGGAGCAGGAAGAAGGGGATCGACGAGCGGACGTTCACCCGCTCGCTCGGAGCCCGGGCGATGGCGTCTTCCATGGGACCTCCCGCGACTCTCCCGGCGGGAGCAGCGCTGTCTACCTACTGGTAGGTAGACACTATCCCCGGTCGGGGTCCGAGACCGGTCACCCTCGTCGGGGCGCCTGAAATCCCGTCCTGGCAAGCTTCTCGCCGTGATCACGCTGCTCTTCCCCGAGGGGCAGCCGGCCGGGGTGGCGTTGCTCGAGGACGAGCAGCGCTTCCTCGTCTCGAGCGCTGTGCGATCTGGTTCACCGCCGACCATCCGATCGTGGAGGGATGAGGAATGGCTGCGTACGAACACAAGGGGCTGCGCGTCGACGTCGACCACGGCGTGGCGTTCGTAACGCTCGACCATCCACCGGTGAACCTGTTCGACGCCGTGCTCATCGGATCGCTGTCGAGCTTGTCGACCGAGCTCGCCGGCGACGACTCGGTGCGAGCGGTCGTCGTGCGGAGCGCCGACCCCGAGTTCTTCATCGCCCACGCGGATCTCAACCTGATCCAGGCGCTGCCCCGGGACAGAGTCGATCGCCCGGAGGAGCTCGAGTTCATCCACGTGTTCATGGAGCGGTGGCGCACGCTCCCCCAGGTCACGATCGCCCAACTCGAAGGGCGGGCGCGCGGCGGAGGGAGTGAGTTCGCGCTCGCGCTCGATCTCCGCTTCGGCGCCGTCGGTCGTGCGGTCCTCGGCCAGCCCGAGGTCGCGGTCGGCATCCTGCCGGGCGGCGGCGGGACGCAGCGCCTCCCGCGTCTCATGGGCCGGGGTCGCGCGCTCGAGGTCGTGCTCGGCTGCGACGACTTCGACGCCCAGCTCGCCGAACGGTACGGATGGATCAACCGCGCGCTCCCGGCCGACGAGCTCGGCCCGTTCGTCGAGCGGCTGGCCCGGCGGATCGCCTCGTTCCCGCCGGAGGCGGTCCGCCTCGCGAAGCGCGCAGTCGACGCGGCCGGCGGCTCGTTGCGCGACGGGCTCCTCGACGAGGGGCACTACTTCAATCTCACGCTCGCCGACCCCGAGCTCGACGCGCGGATGGAGGGCGCGCTGGCGCAGGGCGCGCAGACTCGCGAAGGCGAGCTCGACCTGCCGGAGCTGATCGATCGGACGACGCCGCGGGGCTAGAGGCGTTGCACGGTTCCGACGAGCTTGCCCTGCGCGACCACGGCGCCCGTGATCGCGCTACGGAGCTCGTCGGCCGATGCGCCCGGTGCGAGGTCGATCGGCTTGGACACCGCGTAGACCGTGAAGACGTAGTGGTGAGGCGCGCCGCCCGGCGGCGGGCACGGTCCCGCGTAGGCGGCGTTGCCGATCGAGTTCCTCCCTTGCACCACAC
>JBKOZX010000303.1:0-6826 GCA_046726115.1 Actinomycetota bacterium
ACGCGAGCGCGGACTGCTCATCGGAGATATCGGTCTTGACGAAGGCGGCGTCACCGAGCTTCTCGAGCTGCTCCATCGCCGACTTGGCGCGGTCCTCGTTGATCTCAGCGACGACGACCTTGGCGCCTTCGTCGAGGAAGCGCTTGGCGTACGCGAGACCGATGCCCTGACCGGCGCCGGTGATGATCGCGACCCGGTTGTCGAGTCGACCCATGCCGTGAAGCCTCCTCTGCGGCTGGTCGCTACGACCGGTGGATGAGGTTGAAGCGCTCGGTCACCGCCGGTTCGCCCGTCTTCTCGTCCCGCCACACCGTCTCCGTGACCACGAAGGTCATCGTGCGGCCCTTGCTCTCCTTTTCGTACATGTCGACGATGCGACCCTCGCCGATCAGCGTCTCGCCGACCACTATCGGGCGGTGGTAATCGAACTCCTGCTCACCGTGCAGCACCAGCCCGCCCTTGGCGAACAGCTCCGCCATCACCTTGTGCATCGGATTGTCGCCGCCGGTCGGGTCGTCGGGCTGTTGCTCGGGGAAGCGGCCCCAGAACTGCATCGCGAACGACCACGTGGGCGGGGCGGGGATGTCGGCGAACCCGGCGGCCTTGGCTGCGGCCGGGTCGTGGTACATGGGGTTCTCGTCCTTGAGCGCGCGGGCGAAGTTCGAGACCGGACCGCGCTCGACGGTGACGCGGTGCGCGCCCGTCGGCTCACCGATGACGCTCGTGTCGACAGCCATGTCGCGGTGACCTTCCTGTCGTATCCCGTCGTGTCGTGTTGTGTCGAGTTGTGCTCGTGCGGCTCCGTGCGGCGCAGCGCGCCGCGCCTTGACGAACGCGTGAGCCGTCGCGATACGGTGACGCCAACGTCAGTTTTCCCGGAGGAGATGAGGACGCGCAAATGGGGATCTGTGACGGCAAGGTCGCCATCGTGACGGGCGCCGGCAACGGGGTCGGCCGGGGCGAGGCAGTCGAGCTGGCCGACCAGGGGGCCAAGGTCGTCGTGAACGATCTCGGCGGCTCGGTCACCGGCGAGGGTGCCGACAAGCGCGCGGCCGACGAGGTCGTCGACGTGATCAAGGGTCGCGGCGGCGAGGCGGTCGCGAACTACGACGACGTGGCCGACTTCAATGGCGCGAAGAACATCATCGGCACCGCCGTCGACGCGTTCGGCAAGCTCGACGTCGTCGTGAACAACGCCGGCATCCTGCGCGACAAGATGCTGTTCACCATGGCGGAGGACGACTTCGACTCGGTCATCCGGGTGCACCTCAAGGGCACCTGGAACACGATGCACCACGCCTCCGCCCACTGGCGGTCCGAGTCCAAGGAAGGCCGCCAGCCGAGCGCGTCGATCGTCAACACGGTCTCGAGCGCCGGTCTCCAGGGCCAGGCCAGCCAGTCGAACTACGGCGCGGCCAAAGCCGGCATCGCGGCGATGACAATCATCGCCAGCCTGGAGCTGACGCGCTACGGCGTCCGGGCGAACTGCATCGGCCCCGGCGGCTTCACCCGCATGGTCGGCCAGGCCCGGGCCGACATCACGATCAAGTCGCCCGAGGAGTACACGGAGTTCGACCCGATGAACCCCGGCAACTCGGCGCCGGCGGTCGCCTGGCTCGCCTCCGACGACTCGAAGCCGACGACCGGTCAGGTGCTGCGGATGGTCGGCAACTCGCTCTGCGTCTACCAGCCGTGGCAGATGGGCGAGGAGTTCTTCTCCACTGACTCGGACGGCAACCCCGCGCGTTGGGAGCCCGCCGACGTGGGCAACATCCTGAACAAGTACGTGTTCCACACGGTCAACCCCGGTATCGCCGCGCAACAGAAGCGTTAGCCTCGGCAACGTGAACACCGAGTTCGAGACGCTCCTCTACGAGGAGCGCGACGGCGTCGCCTGGGTCACCCTGAACCGACCGGACCGGCACAACGCGTTCAACTCGCTGATGCAGCGGGAGCTTCACGCGCTGTGGCGCGGGCTGCGCCGTCACGACGACGTGCGGTGCATCGTTCTCACCGGCTCCGGAGAGAAGGCGTTCTGCACCGGCATCGACCGCATGGAACAGATGGGCGACGAAGCCGACGCGACGACCGATACCGACGTGGTCGGCTCCGGCAGCACGCCGTTCATGTTCAACGACCCCGGCGACAACATCGGTCCCAAGAGCTCCGACCTGTGGAAGCCGGTGATCGCGGCGGTGAACGGCATGGCGTGTGGCGGCGCGTTCTACATGCTCGGCGAGGTCGAGTTCATCATCGCCGCCGAGCACGCGACATTCTTCGACCCGCACGTCACCTACGGGATGACCGCCGCGTTCGAGCCCATCCACATGTCCGGGATCATGCCCTTCGGCGAGATCATGCGGCTCTCGCTGCTCGGCAACTACGAGCGGCTGTCGGCGGCGCGCGCCTACGAGATCGGCCTCGTCTCCGAGGTCGTCCCGAAGGAGCAGCTGCACGCGCAGACGGCATGGGCCGCGAACGCGATCGCTTCGCAACCTGCGCTCGCGATCGAGGGCACGGTCCGCGCGATCTGGGGCGCCCGCGAGCTGGGCCACCGTCAGGCACTTCGCCTCGGATACGCGTACGTCGGCCTCGGGACGAACCAGGAGTCGATCGCCGAGGGCCAGAAGCTGTTCGAGTCGGGCACGCGCATCGACTGGCGCTCGAGATAGCGGGCACGTGAGCCGGCGCGTCGCGATCGTCGGGGCCGCGCTGTCCGATTGCGGTCGGCTCGACGCGACTTCCCCGTTCCAGCTCCACCACCAGGCCGCCAGCCGCGCCCTCGCCGACGCCGGGATCCACAAGGGCGACGTCGACGGGTTCGCCTCGAGCGGCACCGGCTTGCTCGCGCCGGTGGAGGTCGCCGAGTACCTCGGCCTGCGGCCGACGTGGGTCGACGGCACCGGCGTCGGGGGCAGCACGTGGGAGTTCATGGTCGAGCACGCGATGGCTGCGATCGCGCAGGAACACGCCGAGGTGGTCCTCGTCGCGTACGGATCGACGGCGCGCGCAGATCTGAAGCGACGCGATCGCCGGGCGAACCTGTCGTTCGGCAGCCGCGGGCCGGTGCAGTTCGACGCGCCGTACGGGCACACGCTCATTGCGAAGTACGCGATGGCGGCGCGCCGGCACATGTACAAGTTCGGCACGACCGTCGACCAGCTCGCAGAGATCGCGGTCTCGACGCGTGATAACGCGGCGCGCAATCCGGACGCGTACTACCGGACACCGATCACCATCGACGAGGTGCGGGAATCCGGCATGATCGCCGATCCGCTCACGAAGCTGCACTGTTGCATCCGCTCCGACGGCGGCGGCGCCGTGGTCCTGACGTCGGAGGAGCGGGCGCGCGACCTCGCCCGGCGACCGGTGTGGGTGCTCGGCACCGGCGAAGCGGTGTCCCACACCACGATGAGCGAGTGGGACGACTTCACCGAGTCGCCCGCGGTCCGGTCCGGGAGCCTCGCGTTCGAACGGGCGGGTGTGACGCCGGACGACATCGACGTGTGCGAGATCTACGACGCGTTCACGCCGATGGTGCTGCTCAGCTTCGAAGCTCTCGGCTTCTGCAAGAAGGGCGAGGGCGGCCCGTTCGTCGAGAGCGGAACGATGCGCATCGAGGGTTCGCTGCCGACGAACACGGACGGCGGCGGCCTGTCGGCGTGCCATCCCGGGATGCGGGGCATCTTCCTGCTCGTCGAGGCGGTACGCCAACTCCGCGACGAGTGCGGTGACCGGCAGGTGCCGGGCGCCGAGCTCGCGTGCGTGAACGGCACCGGCGGCTGGTTCTCGTCCGCCGCCACTGCGATCCTGGGCATCGAGTAGGAGGCACCGTGATCAGCTCGCATGTGGTCGGGGATGTCTGAGGTAATGCAGTCGCCCGGGCAGGCGTTCGAGGCGTGGGGGTCCTACGACCGGGACGATCCGTACCCGCTGTTCGCGGAGGTCCGCGCACTCGGTGCCGTTCACCGGGTCACGCTGGCCGACGGGCACGACGCGTGGCTCGTAGCGCGTCACGAGGAAGCCCGCGCCCTGCTGAACGACCCGCGGCTCTCCAAGGACATGCAGGCGGCGCTCGCAGCCAGTCCGGAGGTCGTGGCGGAGGGCCTTCCCGGACCGGAGTTCGCGCGGCACATGCTCGTGGTGGACCCGCCCGACCACACGCGCCTGCGACGCCTCGTATCGGCGGCGTTCTCCGTCCGCCGGATCGAAGGGCTCCGGCCCCAGGTGCAAGCGATCGTGGACGACCTGCTCGACGGCATCGCCGCCCAGGGCGCGGATGTGCGTGTCGACCTCGTCGCCTCGTTCGCGTTCCCGTTGCCGTTCACGGTGATCTGCGAGCTGCTCGGCGTGCCCGAACCGGACCGGGCCGCATTCGGCCGCGGTCTCGGTGCACTGCTGATGCCCACCCCGACACCGGCCGAGTACGAACGCGCGAAGGAGGGGTCCGACGCGGTCGTCGGCATGCTGACCCAGCTCGTCGAGACCAAGCAGGCCAATCCGGGCGACGACCTGGTCAGCGGATTGATCAACGCCCGCGACGGCGACGAGCGTCTCGACCAGCGCGAGCTGCTCTCGACCATCCTTCAGCTGATCATCGCCGGGCACGACACGACCACGAGCCTGATCGGCAACAGCGTCGTCGCGCTGCTCCGCCACCCCGAGCAGCTCGCCGCCCTGCGCGCGAACCCGGGTGCAATCGCCGCCGCAGTGGAGGAGCTGCTCCGGTACGACGCACCCGTTCCTCACGCGACGTTCCGCTACACGACGGAGCCGGTGGAGATCGGCGGTGCGACGATCCCCGCCGGCGCGCAGGTGATCATCGGGCTGGCGTCCTCCAACCGGGACGCCGATCGGTACCCCGAGTCCGAGACGCTCGACCTCGAGCGCGCCGATGTCCACCATCTCGCGTTCGGGCACGGCATCCACTTCTGCCTCGGCGCCGCGCTGGCGCGCATGGAAGGACAACTCGCGCTCGGCTCTCTGGTCCAGCGCTTCCCGCAACTCCGGCTCGCGGTTCCCGTCGACCAGCTGCATTGGGGCCACGGCGACGGCCTCGTTCTCCGCGGTCTCAGCGAGTTACCGGTGATCCCGGGGCCGGCCGGGCCACTCGCCGTCACCGGAGACGCTCCACGCTGAGCATGTTCGGCAACTCAGCGACTCGCCGGCGCTCCGAAGAAGCCACGGTGGATGATGTGGGCGAGCGTGTCGAGCACGGTGTCGTCGTCGAGGATGAGGCGCCGTGACGCCAGCGCGTAGTTGAAGCGCTCGAGCATCGCCATGAGCGCGCCGACGGCTGCAGCCTCGTTCTCGGCCACGTCGGCGCCGGCCTCGCGCATGCGCTGACCCAGCCGGGCAGCGATCGCGGTGAAGGCCTTCACGCCGAGGAGGTCGATCTCGCGGTCGGCCACCTGGTCCTCCATCCAGGCGCGGATGATGGGCCCGTACTGCCGGTACGTCGCGACGAACGCGGCAAGGAACGAGCGCAGCTCCGCGAATCCGCGCTCGTCGGGCGTGATCGGTCCGATGCGGTCCGCGAGCTTGCCGAGCTCGTCGGCGCAGTCGATCGCCAGCGCCCGGAGGAGGTCCTCCTTGTTGGCGAAGTAGAGATAGAAGGTGCCGTGGGAGGTCCGGGCGGCGCGCACGATGTCGTCGACGCGTGCCGCGTGGTAGCCGCGTTCGGCGAACACGCGCATGCCGGCGTCGAGGAGCTTGCGCATCGTCCGGCGACCCTGCGCCCGCAGCTCACGCTGCTGCGCGGGTGTGCCTCGGCTGCCGCCGGACGACTTGTACGATCTCGCCACGATGCTCCCCGTGACTGCACGTGAGGCTGCTCGAAGGTTCGCGGATGGTATCGCCTACGTCGCGCCTGACGGCTGGGCGCTGCACTACGGCGACATCGATCGCATCTCCGACGAGGTTGCCGTCGGTCTCGCGCGGCGCGGCCTCGGCGCGGGCGACGTGCTCGCGCTGATCCTACCGCCCGGACCCGAGTACCCGATCGCGTACGTCGCGGCGGCGAAGCTCGGGGCGATCACCGCGGGAATCAGCGACCGCCTCACCGCGGCCGAACGCGTCGCGCTCCTCGAGACCGCGGGGCCGCGTCTCGTGCTCGCCGGCGCCGGCCTGGAGCCCGACGTCGACGCGGCCGTCGAGCTCGCGCCCGCCGCGCACGATGCCCGCTCTGCACTGAGCGAGGTGCGCGTCACCGGCGAGGCACCGCCCGCGCTTCCCGACGATCCCGATCGCCCCGTCGCGATCGTGTTCACGTCGGGGACGACCGGCCTGCCGAAGGGCGCGCTGTACTGCAACCGCCAGCTCGAGTTCATCACCCGCACCGACGTCGGCGACGCGTGGGGGACCGGCGGCCGCGGCGTCGTCGGGACGCCGATGAGCCACCTCGGGTTCATGACGAAGCTGCCCGGCAACCTCCGGCGGGGCGGCACGAGCTTCATCATGCGGCGCTGGCGCGCCGCCGACGCCCTCCGGCTCGCCGCCGAGGAGGACATGACGACCGTCGCCGGCGTACCGACGCAGCTCGCGTTGATGCTCCGGGAGCCCGACTTCGACGCCTACGACCTCGACAGCGTGCGCTTCCTCGTCGTCGGCGGCGGGCCGATCACACCCGGGCTGGCCGCCGAAGCCCGCGCCCGCTTCCACGCCGCGCTGGCGACGCGCTACTCGTGCACCGAGGCCGGCATCGGGCTCGGCACCGGGTTCGACGACCCCGACGAAGACGCAGTCGTGAGCGTCGGGCGGCCGCACGCGAGCGTCGACGTCTCGCTCCTCGACGGCGACGAGAAGGCGGTGAGCGACGGCGAGGTGG
>JBKOZX010000304.1:0-2678 GCA_046726115.1 Actinomycetota bacterium
GGCGGGGGAGCGAGGAGACGTCGTGGCGAAGTTCGGTGACGGTGGCGACCTGCTGAAGTGCTCGTTCTGCGGGAAGAGCCAGAAGCAGGTCAAGAAGCTCATCGCCGGTCCCGGCGTGTACATCTGCGACGAGTGCATCGACCTCTGCAACGAGATCATCGAAGAGGAGCTGTCACAGAGCTCCGAGGTCAAGTTCGACGATCTCCCCAAGCCCCGTGAGATCTACGAGTACCTGAACGACTACGTCATCGGGCAGGAGCAGGCCAAGAAGATCCTGTCGGTCGCCGTCTACAACCACTACAAGCGGGTGCAGGCCGGCGCGTACGGCGACCCCGACGTGGAGCTGCAGAAGAGCAACATCCTGCTCATCGGACCCACTGGGTGCGGCAAGACGCTGCTCGCGCAGACGCTCGCCCGCCTGCTCAAGGTCCCGTTCGCGATCGCGGACGCGACCGCGCTCACCGAAGCGGGCTACGTCGGCGAGGACGTCGAGAACATCCTGCTCAAGCTCATCCAGGCCGCGGACTACGACGTCAAGAAGGCCGAGACCGGCATCATCTACATCGACGAGATCGACAAGATCGCGCGCAAGGCCGAGAACCCGTCGATCACCCGAGACGTGTCGGGCGAGGGCGTGCAGCAAGCGTTGCTGAAGATCCTCGAGGGCACGACCGCGTCGGTACCGCCGCAAGGCGGGCGCAAGCACCCGCACCAGGAGTTCATCCAGATCGACACGACGAACATCCTGTTCATCTGTGGTGGCGCCTTCGCCGGCATCGACAAGATCATCGAGAGCCGCATCGGGAACCACGGCGTGGGCTTCGGCGCCGACATCCGCAAGGCGGAGGAGAAGGATCTCGGGACGATCCTCGCGGGCGTGCTCCCCGAGGACCTCCTGAAGTTCGGGCTGATCCCCGAGTTCGTCGGCCGGCTCCCGGTCATCGGCGCCGTGCACAGCCTCGACCAGGACGCGTTGATCCGCATCCTCGTCGAGCCGAAGAACGCGCTGCTGAAGCAGTACCAGAAGTTCTTCCAATTCGACGACGTCGACCTCGTGTTTACCGACGACGCCCTCGAGGCCGTCGGCGAGGAGGCGCTGAAACGGGGCACGGGCGCCCGCGGCCTCCGGGCGATCCTCGAGGAGGTGCTCCTCGAGGTGATGTACGACCTGCCGAGCCGCTCCGACATCGCCCAGTGCGTGATCGACCGCACCGTCGTGCTCGAGCGGGTGACGCCCACCCTCGTCACCACCGAGACGGGGACGCGCCGTACCGCGTAGCCGCGCGGGTTTTGGGGCACGGGCGCCCCAACCAAGCCGAGACGCGAAGAGCGTTCCCTAGACTCGCCGCATGAGCCGCGTCCCGGAGAAGCCGAGCCTCGGCGGGATCGAAGCGCGCTGGAGCGAGCGCTGGGAGGCCGACGGCAGCTACCGGTTCGACCGGACGAAGACCCGGGACGAGATCTACTCCGTCGACACCCCGCCGCCGACGGTGAGCGGGTCGCTCCACATGGGCTCGGTGTTCGGGTACGCGCAGACCGACTCCATCGTCCGGTACCGGCGCATGCGCGGCGACGAGGTCTTCTACCCGATGGGGTGGGACGACAACGGGCTCGCCACCGAGCGCCGGGTGCAGAACTACTACGGGGTGCGCTGCGACCCGTCCCTGCCGTACGACCCCGACTTCACCCCGCCGGACAAGCCGGGCAAGAACGCCGTCCCGGTGTCGCGTCCCAACTTCGTCCAGCTCTGCGAGCGCCTCACCGACGTCGACGAGCAGGTGTTCGAGGACCTCTGGCGCCGGCTCGGACTGTCGGTCGACTGGTCGCTCATCTACACGACGATCGGCGAAGGCGCCCAGCGCGTGTCCCAGCGGGCGTTCCTGCGCAACCTTGCCCGGGGTGAGGCCTACCAGGCCGAGGCGCCCACCCTCTGGGACGTCGACGACCGCACCGCGGTCGCCCAGGCCGAGCTCGAGGACCGGGAGCAGCCGGGCGCGACCCACCGGGTGCGGTTCGGCGGCGTCGACGGCGCGTCGGACGTCGTCATCGAGACGACTCGACCCGAGCTGATCCCTGCGTGCGTGGCGCTCGTCGCCCATCCCGACGACGCGCGGTTCCGCGACCGCTTCGGCGGTGACGTCACGACCCCCCTGTTCGGCGTGCGGGTGCCCGTGCTCCCGCACTCGCTGGCGGATCCCGAGAAGGGCACGGGCATCGCCATGATCTGCACGTTCGGCGACGTGACGGACGTCGTCTGGTGGCGCGAGCTGCGCCTCCCCACTCAGAGCGTGATGGGCCGCGACGGACGCCTGTCCGCTGAGCCTCCCGACTGGGAGCCGACCGATCCCGAGGCCGAGGCGAGGTACCGCGAGCTCGGCGGGAAGACCGTCAAGCAGGCGCGCGAGCGCGTCGTCGAGCTTCTACGCGATGCGGGGAGTCTCGAAGGGGAGCCCGCGCCGATCACCCACCCGGTGAAGTTCTACGAACGAGGCTCGCGCCCGCTCGAGATCGTCACGACGCGCCAGTGGTACATCCGCAACGGCGCGAACGATCCCGAATTGCGCGCCGTCCTGCTCGAACGAGGCCGCGAGCTGCGGTGGCACCCGGCGCTCATGCGGGCGCGCTACGAGAACTGGGTGGAAGGCCTCAACACGGACTGGCTCGTTAGCCGCCAACGG
>JBKOZX010000305.1:0-6256 GCA_046726115.1 Actinomycetota bacterium
CGCTGAAGACGTGGGGGACGTCGGAGTCGGCGCTGGCGGAGATGATCGCGGCGCGCGTCGACGCGCAGACGAACCCGACGATCGCGTTCCTCGCGCGCGGCATCGAGGGTCTCGTCGTCCGGATCACCGCCAAGGCGCCGACCCTTGAAGTGGCGCGTGCGCTCATCGAGCCCGAAGAACGCGAGCTCCGAGCCGTGCTGGGCGACCTCGTGTTCGGCGTCGACGACGAGACGATGGAGACAGTGGTCCTCGATCTGCTACGCAAACGCGGGATGACGCTGGGGCTCGCCGAGTCGATCACCGGCGGCCTGGTGGCATCGCGTCTCGTCGCCGTTCCCGGCACCAGCGACGTGCTGAAAGGCGCGGTCGTCGCCTACATGACCGACGTGAAGCGCTCGGTGCTCGGCGTCGAGGCCGAGCACGTGGTGAGCGCGGAGTGCGCACGCGAGCTCGCGGCCGCCGCCCGCCGTGTCTTCGACGCGGACGTCGGATTGGGCGTCACGGGTGTGGCCGGACCCGACGAGCAGGACGGTCAGCCCGCCGGAACGGTGTTCTTCGGTCTCGCGGTGGGCGATGAGCCGGCGGAGGCGATGGGGACGCGGCTGCCGGGTCAGCGCGAGATGGTGCGGCAGTTCGGCACGATCTCCTTGCTGAACCTGCTCCGGATGAAGCTGCTGTCGATGGGGTGAGCGAGCCCGAGCTCGTCCGCGCCTTCGTGGCCGTGGTCCCGCCCGACGACGTGCTCGACGCGGTGGGGGAGCTCGCAGCGCGCGTCGACGTCCCGGGCACCGCCCGCCGGACGACGCGGGCGCAGTGGCACCTCACGCTCCAGTTCCTCGGCAACCGCGTCGACCTCGAGCGGGTGCGCGACGCGCTCGGCGCGCTCGCGGTCAGCGCCGCCCCCGTGCAGCTCGGGCCGGCCGGCGCCTTCCCGAGCGAACGGCGCGGGCGCGTGCTGTGGCTCGGCGTCAGCGAGGGCCAGGCGCTGCTCGCCCAGCTCGCGAGGGCGGTCGGCGCGCTCCTCGAGCCGGTCGGCTACCCGCCCGAGCCGCGGCCGTACCACGCGCACCTCACGCTCGCCCGACTGAAAGCGTCGGTGGATCTCCGTCCGGTCGTCGCCGACCTCGGTCCGGGCCCGGTGGGGAAGCCGTGGACGGCGGGTGAGGTGGTGCTGTTCCAGAGCACGGTCCGGCGCAGCGGCGCCGAGTACACCGCCCGGGCCCGCTTCCCGCTCGCCTGACCTGCGACGCGGCGAGATCCTTGCATCGAACGGGTGTTCGGGCTAAGTTACAGCGGTGTCATTCGGGAGATGCCGGATGGCGTCAGAGGTAGTTGTCACACCCTCGCCGTAGGTTGCTTCCGACGGCGCTTCCCCCGAAACGCACGACATCGCACAACGACGAGGAGGGTTCCGACGTGGAACGCGACAAGGCGCTCGAGATGGCCGTCGGCCAGATCGAGAAGCAGTTCGGCAAGGGCTCCATCATGAAGCTGGGGGAGCGCGGCAACGTCGGCGTGGCGGCCATCCCCACCGGCGCCCTCGCCCTCGACATCGCGCTCGGCATCGGGGGCCTGCCCCGCGGTCGGGTGGTGGAGGTCTTCGGTCCCGAGGCGTCGGGGAAGTCGACGCTGGCCATGCACGTGGTGGCCGAGGCGCAGCGCAACGGTGGCATGTGCGCCTACGTCGACGCCGAGCACGCCATGGACCCGGTGTACGCCGCCGCCATCGGCGTCAACGTGGACGAGCTCCTGATCAGCCAGCCCGACACCGGCGAGCAGGCGCTCGAGATCGCCGACATGCTCATCCGCTCCAGCGCGCTCGACGTCGTCGTGATCGACTCGGTGGCGGCGTTGGTGCCCCGGGCCGAGATCGAGGGTGAGATGGGCGACGCGCACGTCGGCCTCCAGGCGCGCCTGATGAGCCAGGCGTTGCGCAAGCTCACCGGCAACCTCAGCCGTTCCCGCACGATCTGCCTCTTCATCAACCAGCTGCGGGAGAAGATCGGGGTGATGTTCGGTTCACCTGAGACCACCCCTGGGGGGCGGGCGCTGAAGTTCTACTCGTCGGTGCGGCTCGACATCCGGCGGGTGGAGTCGATCAAGGACGGCACCGAGATCATCGGCAACCGGGCGCGGGTCAAGGTGGCGAAAAACAAGGTCGCGCCGCCGTTCAAGATGGCCGAGTTCGACATCATGTACGGCAAGGGCATCAGCCGGGAGGGCTCGCTGCTCGACGTCGGCGTCGACCTCGGCATCGTCAAGAAGTCGGGTGCGTGGTTCACGTACGAGGGCGAGCAGCTCGGGCAGGGGCGTGAGAACGCCAAGCAGTTCTTTGCCGAGAACCTCGACCTGATGTTCGAGGTCAGCGAGAAGATCAAGCAGGCCGTCGGCATCGAGGAGATCTCGGCCGACAGCGACAGCGAGAACGAGAGCGACGGCAAGATCGATGGCAAAGACGGCAAGGGTCCTGCGGGATCCAACGGCAAACACGCCGAAGACGACGCCAAGCTCGAGATCGACAACTAGGACGCGGACGCCGGAGGCACGCGTGTGGGGGGCGGTCGCGTACCGCCCCCCACACCACCTCTGTGACTAGAGCAGGCCCCGCACGACCGCGGCTGCGCCCGCGATCGTGACCAGCGTCAGGACTGCGGGCCGGATGCTGCGGTCGCCGACCAGGCGCATCACGAGCGTGCTGCCGGCGAGCCCGAGCAGCAGCGCGGGGGCGAGCGCCAACGCGAGCAGCAGCTGCCAGCCGTGCACCTGCCCGGTCGCGCCGAGCGCGACGAACGACATGACCGCGCCGACCAGGAACGCGCACGCCAGCGTGGCGCGGATCGTGGGACCGGGATGGCGCTGGTAGAGCAGCGCCAGCGGTGGCCCGTCGATGGCGGCCGTGGTGCCGAGCACGCCGGCCGCCGCACCGGCGCCGGTCGCGGTCTCGCGGTTCACGGGCACATGGCCCGACAGGAGGCTGAGGACGACTCCCGCGAGCACGGCCGCGCCGGCCAGGGTGGCGAGCAGGTCGCCCGAGACCAACGCGACGATCACCACGCCGAGCACCGTGCCCGGCACGCGGCCGGTGACGATCCATCCCAGGCCCGACCAGTCGACGCCGTGCCACTCCCGCAGCGCCATGATCACAGTCAACGGGATGCCGAGCGCGACCAGCGCCCCCGGGACGGCCTCGGGAACGACCAGCGCCACCACCGGGACGAGCACGAGGTTCTGGCCGAACCCGATCGACCCTTGCACCGCGCCGCCGGCCGCCGCGACCACACAGAGGAGTGCGAGCTCCGGCGCCGAGACGTGCACGGCGGCCGCTACCGCGCGAACCGGGTCGAGTCGAGCTGCCAGCGCTCGCGGTCGAGCCGGTACAGCACGTGAGCACGGAGCGGGTTGCCTTCGGGCGCGTTCGGATTGTCGAAGTCGTCGGCGGGATCGTGCTGCATGCCGAGCCGCTCCATGACGTGGCGCGACCGCGTGTTCCCGTGCGTGGTGAACGAGACGATCTCGTCGAGTGCGAGGTCCTCGAAGCCGAACGCGAGCGCCGCCCGGGCGCCTTCGGTCGCGTAGCCGCGACCCCAGTGCTCGCGCGCCAGGCGCCAGCCGACCTCGACCGCGGGCGTGAACGGCGCGTCGAACGTCGCCGGGTTGAGGCCGACGAATCCGATGAACGGTGCCGTGCCTGCGACCTCCACCGCCCACAACCCCCACCCGCGCGCGTCGAAGCCGGCGTCGACGCGGTCCACGAGGTCGTCGCTCTCCTCTCGGCGGAGCGGCCCCGGGAAATGCTCCATGACGGCGCGATCGGCGTTGAGTGCCGCGAACGGCTCCCGGTCCGTGTCCCGCCATCGGCGAAGGATCAACCGGGGCGTGCGAAGCTCCCGCTCGACGCGCACCGGCCGAGGCTAACCGTCCGTCCGTAGAATGGAGCCGCATGAGCGAGCCCCGTCGCTTCCATATCCGTACGTTCGGCTGCCAGATGAACGAGCACGACTCCGAGCGGATTGCGGGTCTGCTCGCCGCCGACGGCATGGAGCACACCGACGACGTCGAGCAGGCGGACGTCGTGGTGCTCAACACCTGCTGCGTTCGCGAGAACGCCGACAACAAGCTCTACGGCCAGCTCGGGCGCCTCAAGGGCCTCAAGGAGCGGCGCCCCGACGTCCAGATCGCCGTGGGCGGCTGCTTGGCCCAGAAGGATCGCGACCTCATCGTGGGGCGCGCCGGTCACGTGGACGTGGTGTTCGGCACGCACAACCTCGCGCACGCGCCCGCGCTCCTCGAGCGGGCACGGCTGGAAGGCCCGATCGTCGAGATCCTCGAGGAGCACGAGGCGTACCCGTCGGCGCTGCCGGCCCGCCGGGACGTCGCCCACTCGGCGTGGGTCACGATCCAGATCGGCTGCGACAACTCGTGCACGTTCTGCATCGTCCCAATCGTGCGCGGCGGCGAGGTCAGTCGCCGTATGGGCGACATCGTGCGCGAGGTCGAGGAGCTCGCGGGCGAGGGCGTCACCGAGGTGACGCTCCTCGGCCAGAACGTGAACTCGTACGGTCGCGACCTCGGCGCCGGCCAGTACGCGCCGCGGTTCGCCGACCTGCTGCGGGCGATCGACGCCGTCGACGGGATCCGCCGCATCCGCTACACGTCGCCGCATCCGAAGGATCTCCGGCCGGAGACGATCGCGGCCATGACCGAGTGCGCCGCTGTCTGCGAGCACCTGCACCTCCCGCTCCAGGCGGGCGGCGACCGCACGCTGGCGCGCATGCACCGTGGGTACACCGCTGATCGGTACCTCCAGAAGCTCGCCCTGGCTCGCGACGCAATCCCCGACCTGGCGGTGACGACGGACCTCATCGTGGGCTTCCCGGGTGAGACCGAGGACGACTTCCGTCGCACGCTCGAGGTCGTCGACGAAGCCGATTACGACGCCGCGTACACGTTCGTGTTCTCGCCTCGTCCCGGCACGCCGGCCGCCGACATGGTCGACCAGTTCGTCCCCGCCGAGGTGGCGCAGGAGCGCATGCACCGGCTGGTGGAGGTCGTGGAGCGGCACGCGCTCCGGCGCCACGAGGCACGTCTCGGCCGTGTCGAGGAGGTGCTGATCGACGGGCCGTCGAAGAAGGACCCGTCGGTGCTGTCGGGCCGCACCCGCCAGAACAAGCTCGTGCATTTCGCCGCGCCCGACAGCGCCGGTCCGGGCGCGCTCGTCGACGTGCGCGTCACGCACGCCGCGCCCCACTGGCTGCGCGGCGAGCCCGTCCGGGTGGTCGCGCCTGCGCGCCGCGCCCGGACCCGCATCCCGGTCGCGGTGGTGTAGCCACGGTCACGCACCTTGCATTGGTCGGGCCCACCGCCTCGGGGAAGTCGGCGCTTGGCGTGGAGGCCGCGCACGCGCTCGGCGACGCCGAGATCGTCTCGCTCGACTCCATGCAGGTGTACCGGGGGCTCAACATCGGGACCGCGAAGCCGACTCCGGCCGAGCGTGCCGCCGTTCCGCACCACGTCGTCGACGTCGTCGACCCGATCGAGGATTGGTCGGCAGCCCGCCACCAGGCCGCGGCCCGCGCCGCTGTCGCCGACATCGCATCTCGCGGCAAGCGCGCATTGCTCGTCGGCGGGACGGGCCTCTACGTGCAAGCGGTGGTCGACGACCTGCGCTTCCCCGAGGAGGATCTCGAACTGCGAGCCGAGCTCGAGGCGTGGACAGCGGAACCGGGAGGCGTCGCCGCCGCCTACGACGAGCTGACGCGCCGCGACCCGGCGGCGGCAGCCAAGATCGATCCACACAACGCCCGTCGCATCGTGCGCGCGCTCGAGGTCATCCGGCTGACGGGCCGGCCGTTCTCCTCGTTCGGGCCCGGCCTCGAGAGGTTCGGCCCGACCGCGTTCCCGGTGCACATGGTCGGGGTCTGGGTGCAGCGAGACGCGCTCAACAAACGAATCCGGATTCGGTTCGATGCCATGCGCGAAGCGGGGCTGGTCGACGAGGTGCGGCGGCTACTCGAGGGCCCCGCCCTCTCGCGCACCGCCGGTCAGGCCATCGGGTACAAGGAGCTCATCGCCGCGCTGTCGAACGGTGAGGCGTCGGTTGACACCGCCCTCGACACTGCCGTCCGCCGCACGCGCTCCTTCGCCCGCCGGCAGCGCATGTGGTTCCGGCGCGATCCCCGAATCACGTGGCTCGGCGTCACCGGCAATCCCTGCGAAGTCCTCCCCGCACTCCTGGCAACCTGGGCCGTATGACCGC
>JBKOZX010000306.1:0-4637 GCA_046726115.1 Actinomycetota bacterium
ACGACCGCGTCGAGGGGATGGAGGCGATCGCCGCCGCGATTCGCCGTGGGGTCGACGATCTCGAACGTGACATCACCGCTGCGCTCCACCAGAACGGTGCACGCCAGGCCGAGGCCCTTGACCGCGCCGCCGCCACGTGGCTCAGTCGCATCGAGGGTGCGGGTCGGAGCCGACGCCGCGCGCTCTTCCGGCGCCGGACCGCGCCGCCCGTCACCGCAGTGATGCTGGCGATCGCGGCTGCGTTCGGCGGCTCGGTCTTCGGCCGGGCCGGTGGCGAGGCACCGACGACCGAGGGAACCAAGGCCGCGCCGGACGTCCCGACCCCCGCGGTGCCGGCCCAGGCTGTCAACCTCTCGGCGACGCCTGAGGCGCCCGCCGACCACGCAGAGCTCGAGGCGATTCACTGGACGCCACCGGATGCGGCGGCGTCCGCGTCACCCGGTCCGAGCACGTCCGGGAACAGTGCCTCGCCGAACGGCGCCAGCGCGCCGACAGGTGCTACGGCGAGCGCTCCTGCGACGCAGTCGTCGCCGGCAGCCCCGTCGCAGCCCTCCTCGCCCGTCAGCGCAGCGCTGGACCCGGTTGTGAAGGTCGTCGACGGGCTCACCAGCCTCTAAGCGCTCGCGCACCGTCACGCTCGCGCACCCCGCGCTCAGTTGAGCGTGGCCGCGTCTCCTTCTCGCATCGTGCCCGCGCCCTCGACGGTGGCGTACACGCCGGCGCACGGGTAGAGCCCGCCGGCCACGTCGATCCGGTTGTGGCGGGCGAGTGTCCGCAGGATCTCCGTGTCCTTCGGAAGATCGTCTTGGGCCATGGTGGTCATCACGCACCGGGGATCGGGGAGCGAGACGCGCAGCCGGACGTCCCCGCCGAGATCGAGCGCGCGACCGGGCCAGTCGTTTTCGATGAACCCTTGCTCGGGCGTGCTCAGGATGACGTTCATCCGGAAGCGGCGCTCGTCGAACCGGCTCTCGGGTCGCAGCTCGTTGAACTTGTCGAGCGTGGCGGTCGTCATGACCGAGACGGGGAACAGATCGAAGAACGCGCCGACGGGGACAGCGGAAGGAACGCCCAGTTCGGCAAAGAGCGCCGAACCGAGCTTGGACTCGGTCACCTCGTCACGGTGGCCTTCCGGATCCAGCCCCTCGATATCCGGGTGGTACTGGTCGACCGTGAAGTCCTCGGGGGCGGCACGGGCCAGCCTGACGTCGTGTCCGAGGAAGCCTGACAAAGTGCCGTCGACATCCGGCGCGTCGCTCCAGACCGACGTGCCGTCCGACAAGGTGATCCGCACGGGCGGCATGTCGGCGCCCGCTCGCGGGGGTTCGGCGAACTCCGCCCGGCGGCCGAGCATGGCCGGTCCCAGCCTCGGATTCTTCCCGCTGACGACATTGCCCGACTCCGCATCGATGAGCGCGTAGGCGCGGTCGCCGAGGATGCCGCCCTCGGCCACGTCCGCGGCGTCGAGCCGCTCGCCCGGCATGGACTTCACCGGGAACCTCCACAACGAGGCAATCGCGCCGACCGTCTCACTCATCACGTTCCCCCTTCACCGAACTCGCCGCGCCCATGGTCCTCCCGGCGGTCAGGTCGGGCAAGGCCGGTCGTAGGCTGCGGACGCCGACCAGGAGGATGCAGTCCATGGACGTGAGGTCGATCGTCGATACGGAACCGGAGGTCGAGCACAACGGGACCGTGCCGGTGTGGTACCTGGTCCACCCGCGGGAGCTGAAAGACGCGACCGACGGCGGCTTCGTGGAGCTGATCAACGAGTTCGAGGTCGCACCCGGTGGCGCGGTCTTTCCTCACAGCCATCCGACGCACGAGTGGTACTTCGTGATGTCGGGACGGGGGATCATGACCGTCGACGAGGAGGAGCGGCCCGTCAGCCCGGGGGACCTCGTCTACATCCCACCCGACCTGGTGCACAGCCTGCGTCCCGTCGGTGGCGGCGCGATCCACTGCTTCTGCTTCGCCGTCGGAGTCAAAGGCGCCGAGGCGGTGAACTACACCTCGCACTGAGCGAGCCGGCTGACGGAGCATGCCGAGACGCGAAAGACTCGCGGCCAGCGAGGAGGTTGGCATGGATCGGCAGGGATCGACCGATGAGCGGCTCGCACGCGTACCTCTGTTCGAGGGGTTGTCGAAGAAGCAGCTCTCGCAAATCTCGAGTCTCATGACGCCGCTCGATCTCGCCGCCGGCAAGGTTCTTGCGCGCCAGGGTGACGTCGGGCGCGAGTTCGTGATCTTGCTCGACGGCGAAGTGGAGGTTGCCCGAGACGGCGAGGTCATCGCGGTTCGTGGACCGGGCGACTACATCGGCGAGATCGCGCTGCTCGACAACCGACGGCGTACTGCCACCGTGACCGCCACGACCAACGTCACGGTCGAGGTGTTGAATCGGGCTGAGTTCGCGAGTCTGCTCGCCAACACGCCGGAGCTCTCGAGTCAGATCCTCGCCACCGTGGCCCGACGGCTGGCGGAACTGGACAGCCAGTCGCACCTGTAGGCAACGCCGCGAGGCGAACGCACGACGTGATCAGCGAGTGCGCTTGGCGGACTTGCGCGGCGTCGCCTTCTTCGGGGTCTTCTTGGTCGACGCCTTCGTCGCAGATTTCTTCGCCGTGGACTTCTTCGCCGTGGACTTCTTCGCCGTGGACTTCTTGGTCGCCGTCTTCTTGGTTGCTGACTTCTTCGCCTTCGCCGCCGGGCGCTTGCCTCGCTTCAGGGTCGCCTCGCCGGTGGCCCGGGCGCTCGCGATCTCCTTCTTGGCGCGCTTGCGCACGTCTCGGACGGTCTTCCGGACCGTCTTCTCGGCCTTCTCGACCGCCTCGCGAACTGGTTCGGTCATGCGGCCGAGCGCATCGGGGCGCTTGCGGCTCTCCGCAGCGTCGTCCATCGGATCGTCCTCCCGGGTTGAAGATCGGAACGAGATCACCCATCGTGCCGCGCGAGCGGCACGACGTCACCAACCGGCGGCGTAGTTTTCGTCGGGCCAGGTGACGACGCCCTGCTCCCGGAGCTCTGTCATCCGCGCGTCATCATGGCCGAGCCAGGCGAGGATCTCTCTCGTCTCCTCGCCGATGCGCGGCGGGGGACCGGCGATGCGTCCCGGGGTCTCGGAGAAGTTGATCGTGTCGCCGAACTGGCGCATGCCGCCCATGATCGGGTGCTCGTAGTCCGTGACGAGCCCGAGGCGCTCGGCGTCGGCGTCGAACAGCGCGAGGTCGCCGCCCTTCGGGTCGACGGCGATCTCGTTCGGCACGCCGGCGTCGTCGAGCCGGTAGCTCCAGCTCACGGCCGTGCGCGTCCGGAACCGCATCTCGAGCTGCGCCTGGGCTGTCGAGCGCTCGAGTGACGGGTCGACGCCGAGCGTCGTGCACAGCGCGTCCCACTCCTCGGGCTTGATCGCCGCGACCTGCACCCAACCGTCCTGCGTCTCGTACAGCCGGTACGCCGGGTCGACGCCCGTCGTGAACTTGTCGAGCCGCGGCCGCGGCACCGGCGTGCCGTCGGGCTTCACCATGGCGTCCGACGCGAACATCGCCCCGCCGTCAAGCAGGCTCGTCCACAGCTCCTGGCCCTCGCCCGTCCGCTTGGCGTGGAACAACGCCGCCAGGCACCCGACGACCGACAGCATCGCGTTCGCAGCGTCGCACATCCCGAACCGGTAGTAGAGGGGCTCGTTGCCGTGCTGGGTCGCGCCCGCCTCGTACTCGAGGCCGGTTGCCGCCTGGTAGAGCGGGTCGAGGCCGCCGAATTGGCTCAGCGGCCCCTCCAATCCATACGCGTACGTGTTGCAGTACACGACGTCGGGCTTCACGGCCTTGCACGCCTCGTAGTCGATGCCGAGCTTGGCCGCGGTGCCCTTCGTCATGTTGTGGTGCACGATGTCGGCTCGCCGCACGAGCTCCATTGCGATGTCGTGCCCCTCGGGCGTCTTGATGTTCAGTGCGATGTCGCGCTTGCCTCGCTGGCAGCCGAAGAACGGCTTGCCGGCCATGCGCATCCCGTCGCCGGTGACCGGCTCGACCTTGATCACGTCGGCGCCGAGGTCGCCGATGATCATCGGGCCGAACGGGCCCGCGAGGTACTGACCGAAGTCGATCAGTCGCACCCCTTCCAGCGCGTGCATCACGCGCTCCTTCCGTCAGGTTCCGGTGAGCTCGGTGACGATCGGAGCGAAGTCGTGAGCCTTGTCGCCGGGGATCACGCTGTACGAGTAGCCCCATCGCTCGCGCCGTTCGTGGAGGTGCTCGCGGATCTCCGCCGGCGACCCGATGAGGCTCAGCGGCGACGTGAGAACGTTCGCCGGATCGCTGTCGAACGCGACAGCCAGTCCCGCCGCGAACTCGTCGGCGTTGTCGGTGACCTCGGCGATCGCGAGCCAAGCGTTGAGCTCGAGGTCGTCGAAGCGTTCGCCGGCACCCTTGCGAACCCAGTCGATTTTCTCGTCGATGCGTTCGGGGAGCGCGTCCTGGGCCGCGGCGACGTCGATCTCACCGGAGTGGACCGACGCGTTGACGCCCACGATGTCGGCTCGCCGCACGAGCTCCATTGCGATGTCGTGCCCCTCGGGCGTCTTGATGTTCAGTGCGATGTCGCGCTTGCCTCGCTGGCAGCCGAAGAACGGCTTG
>JBKOZX010000307.1:0-3978 GCA_046726115.1 Actinomycetota bacterium
CGAGTGCAACGAGGCATTCGCTGCGATCGCGCTGATGTGGGCGAAGGAGTTCCGGCCCGATCCGGCGAAGTACAACCCGCGCGGCGGCGCGATCGCGCTCGGTCACCCGCTCGGCGCCAGCGGGGTGCGCCTCATGACCACGATGCTCAACCACCTGGAGACCACCGGTGGGCGGTTCGGCTTCCAGACCATGTGCGAGGGCGGCGGCCAGGCGAACGCCACGGTTATCGAACGTCTGGGGTGACCATGCCCCTGATGCGTGGCTGGTGCGTACTCATTGCGGATGAGGGACGCATCAATGTGTTCATGCGAGACTGCGGCCCGTGCTAACGCTCGAATCGGGGCCGGCGCGACTCGTGGTCGCGCCGGAGATGGGCGGCCGCATGATGGCACTCAGCGTGGACGGGATCGATCTCCTCGTGACGCCGGACGTCGACGACCACAACTTCGGCTGCTTCCCGATGGCGCCGTGGGCGGGGCGCATCCGCCACGGCAGCTTCGACTTCGAGGGCCAGCGGTACCAGCTCCCGCTCAACAACCCGCCCCACGCCATCCACGGCACCGTGCGCGATCACCCGTGGCGCGAGGACGGCGAAGGCGTGATCTCCGCCCCGCTCGAGCCGCCGTGGCCGTTCGGCGGCCGGGTCGTCCAGCGCTTCTCGCTCGCGCCGAACGCGCTCCACCTCACGATGGAGGTGCACGCTGCCGACGCGCCCATGCCGGCGTCGTGCGGATGGCACCCGTGGTGGAACCGGCGGCCGCAGCGCGGCGACCAGCTCACGGTCGAGCTCCATGCGCAGGCCATGTACCGGCGTGACGGGGACGGGATCCCGAACGGCGAGCTCGAGCCGCCCGGGCCCCACCCATGGGACGACTGCTTCACGCGCCTTGGCGACCCGCCTGCGGTTCTGCAATGGCCCGGCGCCGCCACGGTCACGCTCGAGACGCCGTGCCCGTGCGTCGTGGTGTTCGACGAGCCGCGGCACGCCATCTGCGTCGAGCCGCAGACAGGCCCGCCCGACGCGTTCAATCTCGCGCCGACCGTGGTTCGCCCCGGTGTGCCGCTCGTCGCCACCGCGACCTGGTCGTGGCGACTCGAGAACGGGTAGATCCGACAGGTAGGACAACCGGCAGGAGGTGACCGATGGCGACCGCGCTCTCCGACGACGACATCGACGCGATCGACGCGTACTGGCGCGCCGCCAACTACCTCACGGTCGGCCAGATCTACCTCTCTGACAACGCGCTGCTGCGCGAGCCACTGAAGCCCGAGCACATCAAGCCCCGCCTGCTCGGGCACTGGGGGACCTCGCCGGGCCTGAGCCTCCTGTACGCGCACCTGAACCGCGTCATCCGCGACCGCGACGCCGACGTCATCTTCGTCACCGGTCCCGGGCACGGTGGGCCGGCGATCCTCGCCAACGTGTACCTCGAGGGCACGTACAGCGAGGTCTACCCGGCGGTCTCGACCGACCAAGACGGCATGCACCGGTTGTTCCGCCAGTTCTCGACGCCGGGCGGGGTGCCGAGCCATGTGAGCGTCCCCACGCCCGGCTCGATCCACGAGGGGGGTGAGCTCGGCTACGCGCTCGTCCACGCGTTCGGCGCCGCGTTCGACAACCCGGACCTCGTCGTGGCGTGCGTGGTCGGCGACGGCGAGGCCGAGACCGGCCCGATGTCAGGCTCCTGGCAGGGGATCGACTTCCTCAACCCCGTGCGCGACGGAGCCGTGCTGCCTGTGCTCCATCTCAACGGCTACAAGATCTCCGGACCGACCGTGTTCGGGCGAGCCACCGACGATGCCGTCGCATCCGTGCTCGACGGCTACGGGTACGACGTCCACTTCGTCGAGGGCGACGACCCGCCTGCTGTGCACCGCGACCTGGCGTCGACACTCGACCGCTGTTTCGACGCGATCCGTGTGATCCAGGACGGCGCCCGCGCCCACGGCTTCGGCGCCCGCCCGCGGTGGCCCGCGATCGTGCTACGCACCCCGAAGGGCTGGACCGGCCCAAAGGTCGTCGACGGACTGCCCGTCGAGGGCACGTTCCGTGCCCACCAGGTGCCGCTCGCCAATGTGCGGGACAACGCCGACCACCTCCAGCAGCTCGAAGCCTGGATGCGCAGCTACCGGCCTGACGAGCTGTTCGACGGCGATGGGCGCTTGATCCCGGCGCTCGCGAAGCTCGCGCCCGCCGGCGATCGCCGCATGGGCGCGAACCCGCACGCCAACGGCGGTCTCGTGCTCGAAGCGCTCGACCTGCCCGACTTCACCGACTACGCGATGCGGGTCCCGCAACCCGGCGCCGAGCTGCACGAGTCGACACGCCGGCTCGGGGAGTTCCTGCGCGACGTGTTCACGCGTAACCGGGAGAGCGCCAACTTCCGCCTCGTGTGCCCGGACGAGACGAACTCGAACCGGTTGGGCGCCGTCTTCGACGTCGAGAACCGGATGCTGATCGAGCCGATCATCGACGTCGACGACCACGTGGCGAACGACGGTCGCGTGATGGAGATCCTCAGCGAGCACAACTGCCAGGGTTGGCTCGAGGGGTACCTGCTCACCGGACGGCACGGCCTGTTCGCGTCCTACGAGGCGTTCGCCATGGTGTCGGCGTCGATGACCGTGCAGCACGCGAAGTGGCTCGAAGTGGCGCGCGACCTGAGCTGGCGCGCGCCGGTCGCGTCGCTCAACGTGCTCCTCACCTCGACGTGCTGGCGCAACGACCACAACGGCTTCAGCCATCAGGGGCCGGGTCTGATCGACACGGTTCTCAGCAAGAAGGGCACGGTCTCGCGCATCTACCTGCCGCCTGACGCCAACAGCCTTCTCGCAGTGGCCGACCACTGCCTGCGCAGCCGCAACTACGTGAACCTCATCGTGATCGACAAGCAGCCGCAGCTCCAATGGCTCGACATGGACGCGGCTCGGCAGCACGCTGCCCGCGGAGCGTCCGTGTGGGACTGGGCCGGGAACGAGCACCGACGCGAGCCCGACGTCGTGCTCGCGTCCGCGGGCGACATCGTGACCATGGAGACGCTCGCGGCCGCCGACCTCCTACGCCGGCACGTCCCGCAATTCGAGTTCCGGGTCGCGAATGTGGTCGACCTCATGGCGATGTTCCCCGAGGCGCGGCACCCGCACGGCATGGGCGAAGGCGAGTTCGACGAGGTGTTCACCGCCGGCACCGACGTCGTCTTCGCGTTCCACGGGTACCCGAGCGCCGTCCACCATCTGGTGCACGGGCGGCCTATACCCAACCGGTTCCACGTTCGCGGCTACCTGGAGGAGGGCACGACGACGACGCCCTTCGACATGGTCGTGCGCAACGAGATCAGCCGCTACCACCTGTGCATCGAGGCGATGCATCGCGCCCGGCGCGTGCCAGTTGGCGCCGAAACCCTGGTCGAGCACTGCAAGGGCATGCTTCAACAGCACCACGCGTACGTCGTCGAGCACCTCGAGGACATGCCCGAGGTGCGCGACTGGCGCTGGAGCCTGTGAGCCCGGGCGGGCCTCTGGTCGTCCTGTGCGTGAACAGCGGCTCCTCGTCGCTGAAGACGGCGCTGTTCGAGGTCGACGGCACGACCGAACGGGCGTTGGCCCGGACCGCGCATCCGGTGGAGTCGGGCGACTACACCGCCGCGCTCGACGCCGCCCTCGTGTCGTTCGACGCGCAGGGACTGCCGTCGCCGGGCGCCGCCGGCCATCGTGTCGTGCACGGCGGCCCGCGCCACGCCGAGCCTGCGCTCGTGGACGACGACGTGCTCGCCGAGCTCCGCGAGCTCGTCGCATTCGCGCCCTTGCACATGCCGGCGGCGATCGCGGGCATCGATGCGATCCGGTCGAGATGGGCGATCCCGCAGGTGGCGTGCTTCGACACCGCGTTCCATCGCCACATGCCCGAGCTCGCGCAGCGCCTGCCGCTGCCCGACTCACTCTGGGACGTGGGCGTGCGGCGGTACGGCTTTCACGGC
>JBKOZX010000308.1:0-13107 GCA_046726115.1 Actinomycetota bacterium
AGCTCGGCCATGAGGCGAAGGGCCTCGGGCTGCTGACCGAGGACGACCATCGTCGTGACGCCCGCGTCCTTCCACGGTTGCAATCGTTCGGCGATGCGCTCCTTCGGCCCGACGAGCGCGATCTCGTCGATGAGCTCGTCGGGGACGGCCGCGGCCGCTTCCTGCTTCTTGCCGTCGAGGTAGAGGTCCTGCACCTCCTTGGCCGCAGCCTCGTAGCCGAAGCGGCAAGCGAGATCGTTGTAGAAGTTGTGGCCGAGCGCGCCCATCCCGCCGACGTAGAGCGCGGTCACCGGCTTCACGAAGCCGCGCAGCGCGTCGACGTCGTCGCCGACGAGCACGGTGACGCTCGGCGCGATGTCGAAGTCGGCTCGCGACTTGCCGTCGCCGGCCTTGGCGAGCCCGGCGTCGAGGGCGGCGCCGTAGGTCTCGGCCAGCCGGTACGGGGAGAAGAAGATCGGCAGCCAGCCGTCGGCGATCTCGGCCGCGAGCTGGACGTTCTTTGGCCCGATGGCAGCGATGTAGATCGGGATGTCGGCGCGCGGGTGCCCGATGATCTTGAGCGGCTTCCCGAGCCCGGTCGCGCCCGGTCCTGTGTACGGGATTTCGTAGTGCTCACCGTGGTGCTCGAGCGGCTTCTCCCGGCGGAGGATCGTGCGCACGATGTCGACGTACTCGCGCGTTTTGCCCAGCGGCTTGCCGTACGGCTGCCCGTGCCAGCCCTCGACCACCTGCGGGCCCGACAGGCCCAGCCCGAGAAGGAAACGGCCGCCGCTCATGACGTCGAGCGTCGCCGCCGTCATCGCCGTCATCGCGGGCGTGCGCGCCGGCATCTGCATGATGGCGGAGCCGCCGCGGATGCGCTCCGTGTGTGCCAGCAACCACGTGAGCGGCGTGATGGAGTCCGTGCCGTACGCCTCGGCGGTCCAGACCGAGTCGTAGCCGAGCCGCTCCGCCTCCTGCGCCTGCGCGACCGCGTTGCCGAGTCCCGCGCCCCAATCCTGGTACCCGAAGTTCATCCCGAGCTTCATGCGGGAATCGTGGCACGTGGGCCCCGAGTGAGCTACCGCGACGCTGGCGCCTCCGCCGCGTGTGTGTAGACAGCCATGGTGTCCGAGCCGTTGATGTCGGGCGGCGCCGCAGCCTCGCCGACGTACTGGTATCCAACCTTCTCCGCGACGCGTCGCGACGTCGCGTTGCGCACATCGGCTTGGAGTGTGAGGCGCGTGCCGAGCTCCTGACAGACCCAGTCGGTCACCAGTTGCAGGGCGCGTGTCGCGACACCGCGACCGCGCGCTTCGCGTTTGAGCCAGTAGCCGACCTCGGGGCCGTCGTTCTCGCCGCCGAAGCGGTGGACGCCGATCGCGCCGAGCAGCTCGCTGGACTCGGCGTCGACCACCACGAACGGCGCGTCGGAGCCCCGCTGCCACATGCGCCCGGACCGCTCCACGAACTCGAGCGCGTGATCCCGCGTGTACGGCGACGGGACGCGCGTCCAGCGCGGAATCTCCGGGTCCTGGCACGCCGTGGTGATCGCGTCGACGTCGTCGGGCTCGGGCGGCCGCAGCGCGACCACGCCGTCGTCGAGGCGGGGAACGGTGAGCCTCATCCGCCCAGGGTGACAGAGCGGTCCGCCGACCGTCTGTGGATTACCGGACGGTCCTAGGGTGTTGTGCCGGGCACGCCAAAGACCGGAGGCTGGCGCATGCCGCTCATCACGAACGTCATCCGCGGGAGCAACGCCGACCGCCTACTGCTCCTCGTCCACGGGTTCGGCGCCGACGAGAACGACCTGGGGGGCCTGCTGCCCTACCTCGACCCCGACGGCCAGTTCGTCACGGTGCTGCCGCGCGGCCCGGTGGCGATGCCGCCCGGGTTCGCCTGGTACGACTTCGGCCTCCCCGCCGAGGAGATCGCCGTCGCCTTCGGGTCCGCCGTCGACGAGCTCGACGACCTCCTCGACGAGACCGCCGCCGAGTACGACCTGCCGCGCGGCGAGGCGATCGTGGGCGGCTTCTCGCAGGGGGCCGGGGTCACGCTCGCACTGGCGCTGCGCACGAGCGACCGGCCGCACCCGCAGGGCGTGATCGCGCTGAGCCCCGCGCTCCCGCAGGGCTCGCTCGAGGACATCGGGCCCGACTGGGACGCCGCCGCCAAGATCCCCGTGCTCATCCAGCACGGCACCATCGACCCGCTCGTGCCGGTGGCGCGCTCGCGCCAGCTTGCGCACGAGCTCGAGGCGCACGGCGCGCCCGTCGTCTACGGCGAATACCCCATGGAGCACCAGGTCGCGCTGGAGAGCGTGCAGCGGGCGCGGGCATGGCTCGACGAGGTCGTGGCAGGGGAGCGGCCGTCGGAGCCGATCCCCGACGCGCCACCGGAAGGGCCGGTGAAGTCGGTGACGACCGCGACCTTCGAGGACGAGGTCCTGCGCAGCGACGTCCCGGTGATCGTCGACTTCTGGGCGCCGTGGTGCGGGCCGTGCCGCCAGGTGTCGCCGATCGTCGAGCAGATCGCGGTCATGCGCGAGGGCGCGTACAAGGTCGTGAAGATCAACATCGACGACGAGCCCGTCATCGCGCAGCAGTTCGGCGTGCAGAGCATCCCGCTCATCGGCCTGTTCCGGAACGGGCGCCTCGAGCGTCAATCGCTCGGCGCCAAGCCCCGCCCGCAGATCGAGGCGGAGCTCGGCATGCTCGTGATTCCGTAAACCTGCGAGTCAGCGCACGGTGACGTGACCGGCAGGGCCGGTCGCAGTCCGGCCCACCACGGCCACGGCCGGCGCGTCCCGCCGTCGGAGCGCGTCCGCGAGATCGCCGGCGCGGTCCGGTGCCACGGCGATCAGCAGGCCGCCGGATGTCTGCGCGTCGGCGAGCAGCAGCTGCTCGTCCTCGGGGAGCGACCCCCAGTCGACGTCGTCGCTCACGAACGCGTGGTTACGCTGCGTGCCGCCCGCCACCATTCCCGCCCCGACCAGGTCGCGCACGCCGTCGATGAGCGGCACCGCCGACGCGTCGATTTCGCCCGCCACGCCCGACGCGACCAGAAGCTCGCGCAGGTGGCCGAGCAAGCCGAAGCCGGTCACGTCGGTAGCGGCGTGGACGGCGTCTCCCAGCTCGATCGCGGCGTCGCGCGCGCCGGCGTTCAGCGTCGTCATCACGCCGACGGCCTCGGCGACGAGCTCAGGGCTTGCCGCGTCGCGCTTGACCGCAGTCGAGATCACACCGAGGCCGATCGGCTTGGTGAGCACGAGGGCGTCGCCCGCGTGCGCGCCGGCGTTCGTGAGGACGCGCTCGGGGTGCACGGTCCCGACCACGGCGAGGCCGAACTTCGGCTCGGCGTCGTCGATGGAGTGGCCGCCGCCTACGACCGCGCCGGCGGCCCGCACGACGTCGGTGCCGCCGTCGAGCACCCGGGCCAACAGCTCGAACGGCAGGCCTTCACGCGGCCACGCGACGAGGTTCAGCGCTAGGAGCGGCGTGCCGCCCATCGCGTACACGTCCGACAGCGCGTTCGCGGCCGCGATCCGGCCCCAGTCGTAGGGGTCGTCGACGACCGGAGTGAAGAAGTCGGTGGTGACGACGACAGCAAGATCGTCACGCAGCCGGTAGACGGCCGCGTCGTCGGCCGTGTCGAGCCCGACGAGCAGGTCGGGGTCGGCCGCGTCTCCGGCCGTCGGGCCGAGTGAGTTGACCATGCCCAGCACCGTGCGCAGGTCGGCGGGGGAGAGCTTGCACGCGCAGCCGGCGCCGTGCGAGAAGCGCGTGAGGCGGACGGGCTCGGTCGTGGTCACCGACCGATGGTACGACCGCTCGGAGGGACGCCTTCCCGTTGCTAGCTGGGCCGGACGGCGTCGACGACGCTGCCACTCCCGCCCACGAACTTCACCGCGTTCGGGTTGTTGGCGTAGCTGGTCGCGTGCACGTAGCCGCCGCCCACCCATATCCCGACGTGCGCGCTCCAGCTGCTCGTGGTGATGAGGTCACCGGGCTGGAGATCGCTGATGTTGACGTGCGGATAGGCCGAGCCCTGCGCGCCCGAGACGGTCGGGATGGTCAGCCCACCGGCGCGCCAGGAGCTGTAGGTCAAGCCCGAGCAGTCGTAGCAGCTGGGGCCGAAGCGGTCCGACGTGTTGCAGTACGGCTTGCCCACCTGCGCCTGCGCGTACGCCACGGCGGCTCCGGCGCCACCGCTGCCGATCGGGGGTGGCCCGCCCCCGCCGCCGACCTTGGGGGCGGACGCGGCCTTGGCCGCGGTCTGCGCCGCGAGCGCCTGGGCGATCTCACCCTTCACCTGGTCGAGCAGCTTCTGCTGGCTCGCCGCGGCGGCGTCGGCGTCCGCCTTCGCGCTGGCGACGGAGTCGCGCTCGGACGCGGCCTGGGCACGGGCTTGGGCGGCCGCGTCCTTCTGGGCGGACAGATCCTGCTTGGCCGCTCCGAGCTGCTGGATCAGCGAGTCGTCGTGGTTCGCGGCGAGGTCGCTGTACTTCGAGCGGGCGGTGAGATCCTGTGCGTCCTTCGCGTTGAGCGCGTCGAACGGGCCGGAGGCACCGGCGACCTTGTAGATCGACGCGGCGCGGTCGTTGATGAGCCCCTTGATGCGGGTGATCTCGCCCTGGGCGACCTGGATGCGGGCATCGGCGTCGGCGATCTTCGCCTCGGCGTCGTCCACGCGCTTCTGCGCGTCGGCGAGCTGCGCCCCGAGCGTCGCGACCTGGCTGTTGCTGGCCGAGAGGTCCTTCTCGAGCTGGGCGGCCCTGGCTTGGATGTCGTTGCTGGGCTGCGCGTCGCCGTAGCCGGGGAAGAGGAGTGTGATTGCGAGCCCGAACGTCAACGCCGTGACGATTCGGGCAGGCCGCAAGATCATCTGTGAGGCACTCCTTGGCTGCTACCGCCATCAGCCGGGACTTGCGTTGCTTCGCGAGCTCCGCCTCGCTAACAACAAACCCGTACGCCACTGAGGACTCAGGGGACGTGCGGGTTCGGGGCACCCTAGACCGTGGCCCACACCGATGCCAGCCTCTCCCAAATGTGCAGGTCAGAGGCGGATTGGGGGGAATCGACCCGGTTCGGGCAGGTCAGGCGGGCCAGCCCGGGGTGGGAGAAGGATCGCCGGGGCCGGCCACCTCGGGCACGGTCCACGCCATCGCCTTGCCGACCTCACGGGCGACGCGCTGCCACTCGCGGGGATCCCACCCCTCGGCCGCGGCCACGAGCGACGTGTCCTGGCGAAGGTGCACGAACGCGGGCAGGCGCTCCAGGCCGAGGCTCTGCACGAGCGTCCGGTCCGCGTCAACGAAGACCAACGCCTCGTCGGCGGCGTCGGCGAGGACGCGCCGCGCGACCTCGGGCGGGCCGGGGACGCAGTACGCAGTCCGGCAGTCGGCGTCTCCGAACGTGCGGAAGATGCGCCGCGCCACCGGCAGCCACGCGGAGGCCTCGGGCCGCGCCGGGAGGATCACCAGCGTGAGGTGGAACATGGTTGACCAGTCGTCGAGCGTGCGGGTGACGCCCTTCAGGCTCGTGAGCTTCAGCGACGGGTCGGGGTTCTTCGCCACGGCCGAGAAAGTAGCCCAGGGATAATGTGCGGCCATGCCGGGGCGGCGCGACGCGATCAAGATGAGCGACGACGAGATGCACGCGTTCCTCGAGGCCGGCCGGGACCTGCAGGTCGCGTCGATCAACGCCGACGGCACGCCGCACCTCGTGACCATGTGGTTCGCGATGCGCGACGGCGAGATCGCGTTCTGGACGTACGGCAAGTCGCAGAAGGTCGTCAACCTTCGCCGCGACCCGCGGCTGTCGGTGCTCGTTGCGACAGGCGACACGTACGAAGAGCTGAAGGGCGTCTCGATCATCGGCCGCGCCGAGCTCGTCGACGATCCCGACGCCGTGCTCGCATACGGCGAGGCCGTCTACGAGCGCTACTGGGGGCCGCTGAACGACGCCGTCCTCGAGGGCGTGCGGGCGATGAGCTCCAAGCGGGTTGTGATCGTCGTGAAGCCGGACAAGATCCTGAGTTGGGACCACAGCAAGTTGGGGGGTGCGTACTGATGGGCGAGCTGGTCACGTTCCCGAGCAACGGTGGTGAGGCGCAGGGCTACCTGGCGGTACCGGACGGCGGGCGGGGTCCCGGCGTCGTCGTGATCCAGGAGTGGTGGGGACTGAATCAGCAGATCAAAGAGGTGTGCGACCGGTACGCCGGCGAGGGGTTCGTCGCGCTCGCGCCCGACCTGTACCGCGGCACCGAGGTCTCGCTGCAGGAGCCGGACGAGGCCGCCAAGATGATGATGGCGCTCAACATCGAGCAGGCGGCGAAGGACATGGTCGGCGCAGTCGACTACCTGCGCAGCCACGACGCGGTGACGGGTGACGGAGTTGGCGTCACGGGCTTCTGCATGGGCGGCGGGCTCGCGCTATGGCTGGCGACGCTCCGCCCCGACGCGGTGAAGGCCATCGTGTCGTACTACGGGATCATCCCGTGGCCGGCCGCGCAGCCCGACTACTCGAAGCTGCAAGCGGCGGTGCAGGGCCACTACGCCGAGGACGACGACTTCGCCGACCCGGAGACGGTGCGCAAGCTGGAGGAGGAGCTGAAGGGGCTCGGGAAGGACGTCGAGTTCTTCATCTACCCGAGCGCCGGCCACGCGTTCGCGAACCACCACCGGCCCGAGGTCTTCCACGAGGCGCACTCACAGACCGCATGGGAAGGCACGATCGCGTTCTTGCGGAGCCAGCTGTCGTCCTGATGCGTGCGTAGGGGGACTATTAGGCCCCGAGCGCACGCATCGGCGGTTAGCCGAAGCCGATGGCTTTCAGCATGCTCGGGGGCATCTCGTCGCGGCCTTCGGCGAGCAGCGCGGCGCGCTCGACGTTGATGGCATCGCGATCGCGCTCGAGCCACGAGTCCCACGGGCCGGGCGGGATCGCCGTCGGGTCGCCGTTCGCCTCGACGCACGCACGCAGGTAGGCCTGGAGCTCGCGCACCTCGCGCTCACCGCCCACCGGGCCGTGGCCGGGCACGATCGTGTCGGCGAGGTCGACGACGGCCTCGAGCATGTCGGCCCACTTCGCCGGGTCCCCCTGGAACGCGAGCGGGGTCACGCCGAAGAAGCACAGGTCGCCCGGGAAGCAGACGTCGGCGTCGGCGACGAGCACGATCACGTCACCGTCGGTGTGGCCGCTCGCCGGAAGCACCTCGACGCGCGGCGTCAGCGACGCGGCCCCGTCGATCAGGTGCGTCGCCGGCCGCGTGCCGAGCTCGGCGAGGTCGTCGAACTCCTCGTCGAACGCGCTCATGAAGGTCTTGTACGCGTCGATCGGCATGTGCTGGTCGAGCACCTCGCTCGTCTGCGGTGACGCGAACACCCCGGCGTGCGGGAACGCCTTCGTGCCACCGACGTGGTCGATGTGGCCGTGCGTCAGCACGATGCGCCGCATCGGAAGGTCCAGCGCCTTGACCGCCTGGGCGAACGGCTCCCACTGCGAGCGAACCATCAGCGTGTCGATGATCGTCACGCCGTCGTCGTCGACGACGACGCCAGCGTTGCTCACGCCGGACTCGCCGCCGGGCTGCAGCCAGACGTACACGCCGTCCGCGAGCTCGTGGAGCGTGCGGGACGGAGCGGATTGCGCCACGCGCCGAGCGTATAGCTACGCTCAAAGCCCATGTCCGAGCGCTCGCGTAACCTGCCCCGCCGTTCCTGCCTCTCTGTGCCCGGCTCCAGCGAGAAGATGCTGGGCAAGGCACCTAACCTCGGCGCCGACATGGTCTTTCTCGACCTCGAGGACGCCGTCGCGCCGCTCGAGAAGGAGGCCGCTCGCGACAAGGTCGTGAAGGCGATCAACGACCTCGACTGGGGCGACACCGTGCTGTGCGTCCGGGTCAACGCGTGGGACACCAAATGGACGTACCGGGACGTCATCCACGTCGTAGAGAACGCCTCCGAGCGGCTCGACGAGATCATGCTGCCCAAGGTGCAGTCGTCGGCCGAGGTGCAGGCGCTCGACATGCTCCTCACCCAGATCGAGGAGACGACCGGTCGCAAGAGCCGCGTCGGGATCGAGCCGCAGATCGAGACCGCGCTCGGCTTGATCAACGTGGAGGAGATCTGTGCCGCGTCCGACCGGTTGGAGACGATCGTCTTCGGCCCGGCCGACTTCGCGGCGTCGACCGAGATGCCGGTGCTCACCGGCGGTGTGCAGATCCCCGAGTACCCGGGCGACCACTTCCATTACGTCTTCTCGAAGATTCTCATGGCGGGGCGCGCCAACGGGCTGCAAGTCATCGACGGCCCGTACCTCAAGATCCGGGAGCTCGACGCGCTGCGCGATTACGCGATGCGGACGCGCATCCTCGGCTACGACGGGAAGTGGGCCTTGCATCCCGATCAGGTGAAGGTCATCAACGAAGTGTTCACGCCGACCCAGGAGCAGTTCGACCACGCCATCGACCTCCTCGCGGCGTACCAGAAGGCCACCACCGAGGGCGACCCGGGGGAGCGCAAGGGCGCGGTCATGTTCGGCGACGAGATGATCGACGAGGCCAGCCGCAAGATGGCGACGAAGTTCCTGCGGCGCGGCGAGCGAGCGGGCATGACCCGCAGCGCCGAGACGAACTAGCGGCGCCAAGACGGGCGAGCGGCTCGCGGGGTGACTCGCACCCGGCGACCGGCGCGGGCAGAGTAGGCACATGGACCCGTTGGTCCTGGCCGGGTTGCCGCTCCTGCCGGTGGCGCTGGTGCTGTGGATGCGCCGCCGGCACCCGGGGATGCCCCGCGGATGGTGGGTCTCGCAGAGCGAGGCCGCGATCCTCCACCGCCGCCTGCACCGTGGCATCGACGAGACCAGGCGAGCCGTCGCGCGGTCCGGTGGCTGCGTTCCCATCGAGGAGCTCAAGTCGCTCACGGAGGACCTCGACGAGCAGGCGATCGCCATCGACGCCAAGCTCGTCGAAGCGTCGCAGCTCCCGTCCAAGGCGCGTCACAAGACCCTGCTCGAGCTGAAACACCGCGTCATCGAGACCGAGCAGCTCGCCGTCCGGGTCCGGGACCTCGCCGTCGACGCGGCCCTCCCGCAGATCGAGGACGCCGACGAGGGCAACCGCCGAATTCGCGAGCGGCTCGACGCGCTTGATCAGGCGCGACGCGAAGTTTTCGACATCAGCGGAGCCCGTGCTCCCCGGTCCGGGCACGACGACGCGTAGACTGCCGCGAATCCTCGGCTCGTCGGCCGGGGTCGATTCGGGCAGGGGCAAGAACTATCAGCGCGACCGACCTCCTCACCGCCGAGGGCGACCCGGACCCCGACGGGTTTGCTCCCTCACAGCCGGACGGAACGTCCGAACCGTCAGGTCGTCGCGCCCGCCGCAAGGCGCGCAAGACCCGTCGCTCGCGGCGCCACAAGATCGTCCGGCGATCCATCGCGGTGGTGCTCGTCGTGCTGATGATCCCGGTCGTCTGGTCGTACTTCCGCATGCTGACCGCGCCGGGCACCGACCCGGTGTCGGCGCGCAGCGTCGAGTGGATCCGGGACAACGGCGGCGCCGACATCGTGAACCGCGTCGAGCACTGGTGGTACACGAACCATCCGCCGCCCGTCGGAGGCAAACCCGAGCACGGAATCCCGAAGTCCAAGGCGCCCGGCCAGGACGCAGTGAGCAAGAAGACGAAGACGCCGAACGCGCCGGTCGCGACCGCGCCGCCGGAGCCCCCGCACCTCGCACCGCCTGGCAACATGCAGCCGTTCACCGACCCGCTCCCCGACGAAGGCGTGTGGCACCCGACCGGCCGCACGGTGCAGGGGCTGCCCAGCGTCTACACGACGTTCATGCGCCCCGATCCCGTGCACACCAGCCTCGTTACCGGCCTCGCGTGGATGGACACCAAGCTGCTCCGCACGGTTTTCGTGCCCGGACTGCAGGAGCCCGGCGGCGGGCCGAGCCCGTGGGGCGCGCAGATCCCGCAGGACCAACGGGCGGGCCTGGTGGCCGCATTCAACTCCGGATTCAAGATGGCCGGGGCGCGCGGCGGCTACTACACGGACGGCCAGATGGTGCGGCCGCTGCGCGACGGCGCCGCGTCACTGGTCATCCTTCAGGACGGCACGGCCAACGTCGGCATGTGGGGACGCGACTTCGCGATGGATCCCAACATCAAGACCGTCCGCCAGAACCTCGACCTCATGGTCGACGGCGGCCAGGAGGTTCCCGGCCTCGACTCGGACGCGAACAACAAGTGGGGCGCCACGCTCGGCAACAAGGTGTTCGTGTGGAGGTCAGCCGTCGGCGTCGACGCGCAGGGGGGCCTCATCTTCGTCGGCGGCAACGGCCTCAACGCCAAGACGCTCGGCGACGTTCTCGCGCGCGCGGGCGCGGTGCGGGCGATGGAGCTCGACATCAACTCGCAGTGGGTCTCGTACTACACGTACGACCAGGTCTTCCCGTACGACCCCAACGCGGTGAGGGGCGTCAAGCTGCTTCCCGACATGCAGCGCGGCGATGACCGGTATCTGCAGCCCGGCGAACGCGACTTCTTCGCCCTGTTCGCGCGTTAACCGAGCTACACGGAGCTCGACGTGCGCTCGAGCGCCTCCTCGGCGAGGCGGCGCGCGATCACCCGGAGGCAGAGCGTCTCGTCGGCGCCCTCGAAGATCGACAGCACGCGGGCGTCGACGAAGTAGCGCGACACCGGGAACTCCTCGGCGTATCCCATCCCGCCGTGCAGCTGCATGGCCTCCCGGGTCACCCACTCGGCCGCTCGACACACATACGCCTTCACCATCGACGCCTGCAGCGCTCCCTCGCCATTGGCCATGCGGCGGGCGACGTCGTACGAGAACTGCCGTCCCGCCTGGATGAGCGCAGCCATGCGCGCGAGCTTCGCCTTGCTCAGCTGGTAGTCGAACACCGACTGGCCGAACACGCGCCGCTCCTGCGCGTACGACAACCCGGCTTCGAACGCGGCTTGCATGAGGCCGATTGCGCGCGCCGCCGTTTGCAGGCGCCCGTTCTCGAAGCCCTCCATCTGGAGATAGAAGCCGCGGCCGAGGCCGACCTCGCCGCCCACCAGGCTGTCGGCGGGCACGAACCAGCCGTCGAACGCGACCTCGAACGAGTGCATCCCCCGGTAGCCGATCGTGTCGATCGCCCGGCCCTCGACTTTGCCTCCCCCCGGCTGCTCGAACGCGAACGCGTGGCCGGCGGCTGCGTCCTTCTCGACCACGAACAGCGACAGGCCCCGGTGACCGGCGCCGCGGTCCGGATCCGTGCGGGCGAGGAGCATGAGGACGTTGGCCCGGCCCGCGAACGTCGCCCAGGTCTTCACGCCGCTCACGAGGTAGCCGCCCTCGGTCGGCGTGGCCGTCACCTTGATGTTGGCGACGTCGGAGCCGTAGTCGGGCTCGGTGACCATCACCCCGACCATCAGCTCGCCGCTGGCGATGCCCGGGAGCCACCGCTGCTTCTGCTCCTCGGTGCCGCCCTGCACGATGGCGCGCGTGAGGATCTCCGGCCGGGTGATCAAGGAGCCGCCGACGCCGAGCGATCCCCACGACAGCTCCTCGGTGGCGACGACCATCCCGAGGTAGTCGTGCTCGCCGCCCGCAGCGAACCCGCCGTACTCCTCGGGGACCGAGAGGCCGAACCCGCCGATCTCGGCCAGGCCCGAGATGACATCCTCGGGGATGTCGGCGTTGGTGCGGTGCACGTGCTCGGCGACCGGCCGCACCTTCTCCTCGGCGAAGCGGTGGAACGTGTCACGCACGAGCGCGAAGTCGTCGGACAGGTGGCTCGGACCGGGCCCCTCCTTCGGCAGCCGGGAGGCCAGCGACTCGAGGAACTCCGGCGAGCGGTGCTCGGCGACGAAGTCGGACGCCGGCGCGAGCAGGGCGGGTGACACACCCCACACCTCGTCGCGGGCGACGAGGCGACCGGCGACGTCGGCAACGACGTCGGCGACGAACGCTCCGGCGAGCATCGACTCGAGCTCGCCGTGGCCGCCGTAGTCGAGCATCACGCGGCAGCCCTCGAGCGCGCTCGCGGCGTGGGCGAGGTCGTAGGCGAGGACCTGGTGCCGGTCGAGCTTGGCGACCGAGATACGGCCGTCCTCCGCCGAGTCCCGGGCCAGGTGTTCGGCGGCCGACGCGGTCAGGCCGGCGGCGGCGCTCACGGCCTCCGCAGCCGCTTCGAGACGAACCGTCACGCTTCCTCCTCTATCAGCCTCTCGTACCGTGGCAGCCGCAGGCTAGCGACGGACATCGAGGGCGCGACTACCCGCCCGTGGTGGGCGGTGCGGCGCTGCTCGCCGGCGCCGTCGGCGGCGGTTCGGGCGCAGACTGGGTGGACTGCGGGGTCGGCGGGGCGGTCGTGCCCGGCGCCGGCTTCGTGGTCGTCCCCGTCGGCCCGCCGCTTCGCCGCGTGCCGGGCACGGACGAGCTCCCCGCCGCCTCGATGGTCGTCTTCACCACGCCCTGCACAGCCTGCTCGGTGATCTTGCACTGCGGGTTGAGCTGGTCGAACACCGTCTTGGCGAGCAGGTCGCCGCCGTCCGGCGTGAAGTGGACGCCGTCGTCGGCGCGCACGCGGGCGACCTTGCCGTCGGGCACGGTCAGCATGGGCGAGAACGCCCCGTTCGGCGTCGAGAACAGGGAGTACGCGTCGATGTACACGACGCCCGGATGCTTGGCGGCGACTTCCTGGAAGATGCTGTTCACACCCTTCACGTGCTCGGAGTACGCGGTGTCGGCCATCACCGGTGCGCCGATCCAATACACGGTGCGGCCGTTCCCCTGGAGGGCGACCAGCATCTGCTCGACGAGCGCCGTGTACTGCGCCCGCCACGCCGGATCCTGCTCCGCGCCCTTCGGCAGGTTCTTGGCGTCGTTGGCGCCGATGATGAACACAGCGACCTCGGGGTTGTAGATGGTCATGTCCTCGACACCGTGTTTCGGCCAGTCCACGAAGTCGGGAGAGAGCAGCCCGCTCGACACGCGCGAATCGAACACGGGCTGCACGACCCCGCTCTTGCCGGCGAGCTCACCGAGGGACGGGCCGAGCGATCCTGCCAGCGAGTCGCCGCCGATCCACAGGCGCAACGGGTCGAGCGGGTTCAGG
>JBKOZX010000309.1:0-7523 GCA_046726115.1 Actinomycetota bacterium
GATCCGCACCGCCGCGGCGCGTCTCCAGGACAGGTTCAAGGGCATCTTCGGCCCGGAGACGATCGAGCGTTACATCAACGACAGCCTCGACCAACTCCTGCCGAACTCCGAGGTCGTGAGCTTCGTGCCCATCTTCGTCGAGCGCTTCGCGAGAGATCGTCTCCGTGCTCTTGCAAAGGTCGAGGGCAAGATGATCAGCGACAAGCCCAGCGTCATGTTCCTGTGCGTGCACAACGCCGGCCGTTCGCAGATGGCTTCCGGCTGGCTGCGGCACCTCGCCGGTGACCGCGTGGACGTCTTCTCCGGCGGGTCCGAACCCGCCAGCACGGTCAACCCGGCCGCCATCGAGGCGATGGCGGAGGTCGGCGTCGACATTCGCACCGAGTTCCCCAAGCCGTGGACCGACGAGATCGTCCGCGCCGCCGACGTCGTCATCACCATGGGCTGCGGCGACGCGTGCCCGGTCTATCCGGGAAAGCGCTACGAGGATTGGGTGCTCGAGGACCCCGAGGGTCTCGGCGTCGACGGGGTCCGCCCGATACGCGACGAGATTCGCGGTCGCGTCGAAAAGCTCATGGCGGACCTCGGACTCACCCCCGAATAGGCGCGCGAACCAGGACGTTCACCACCGCGCCGTCGCCGCTCATCACCGCGCGGTTGCCGTTCGCGTAGGGTCTCCGTACCCCGAAAGGCAGGAGGCCCACCGTGACGTCTGCCGTCGCATCGCAGCCCGCCGCCCGCACCGTCGCCGTCCACGCCGACGAGGTCACCAAGATCTACGGCACGGGCGAGGCGGCCGTGCGAGCGCTCAACAACATCACCGTCGAGTTCGCCGCCGCTCATTACACGGCGATCATGGGCCCGTCGGGCTCGGGCAAGTCGACGCTGTTGCACTGCCTCGCCGGGCTCGACGGCGTCACCGCGGGTCGCATCCTGCTCGGCGACATCGAGATCACGGCGTGCTCGGAGAAGGAGCTGACGATCGTCCGCCGGGACAAGATCGGATTCGTGTTCCAGTCCTACAACCTCATCCCGACGCTCAACGCGATCGAGAACATCACGCTCCCGCTCGCGCTCGCCGGCAAGAAGCCCGACAAGCAGTGGCTCGACGGCGTGATCACCACGGTTGGTCTCGCTGATCGGCTGAACCACCGGCCCTCGGAACTGTCGGGTGGACAGCAGCAGCGCGTCGCCGTCGCGCGCGCGCTCGCCAGCCGTCCGGAGGTCATCTTCGCCGACGAGCCGACCGGGAACCTCGACTCGAAGGCCAGTGCCGAGATCCTCGAGTTCATGCGCCAGGCGGTCACCGATCTCGGCCAGACGATTGTGATGGTCACCCATGACCCGGTCGCCGCCGGCTACTCCGATCGCGTCGTGTTCCTCGCCGACGGGAGGATCGTCGACGAGCTGCAGCACCCGACCGCGGAGACCGTGATCGACCACCGCGCCAAGCATCTCGGCGAGTAACGCCATGGGCAGGGTCACGATCAAGGGGCTCCTCGCCCACAAGCTCCGCTTCGCGCTCACGGCCCTGGCGGTGATGCTCGGCGTCGCGTTCATGTCCGGGACGATGGTGTTGACCGACACCATCTCGCGCACCTTCGACAACTTGTTCGCCGACGTGAACCGCGGCACCGACGCGTATGTGCGGAGCCGGCAGTCGCTGTCGAGCGGCTTCGGGGGCGCGGCCCGCCGCCAGCGCGGCCGCGTGCCCGCCTCGCTCGTCCCCGAGATCCGGTCCGTCCCCGGTGTCGCCGCCGCCGAGGGGAATCTGCAGTTCTACGCCCAGCTCGTCGGCAAGAACCACAAGACGATCGGGAATCCCCAGCAGGGCGCCCCGACGTTCGGCTTCACCTGGGGCACGGTGAAGGCCCTCAATCCGTACCGGCTCGAGCCTGGCGGCCGCGCGCCGCAGGGCGATCAAGCGGTGATCGACGCGGCGTCGGCCAAGAACGGCGGCTTCAAGGTCGGGGACACCGTCACGGTCCTCACCCAGGGCCCGCCGAAGCAGTACCAGATCTCCGGGATCGCCAAGTTCGGCGACGCGGACAGCGCGGCCGGCTCGACCGCGGCGCTGTTCGACACCCCGACCGCGCAGGCGATCACGGGCGCCACCGACCAGTTCGACTCGATCTCCGTGGTCGCGGCGCCCGGAGTCTCGCAGGAGACGCTCAAGAACCGGATCGCCGCCCAGCTCGACAAGCTCGACAACAAAGCGTACGAGGTCCTGACGGGGGCGCAGATCACGAAGGAGAACCAGAGCGACATCCAGAACGCGCTCTCGTTCTTCAACACTGCTCTGATCGTGTTCGCTTTGGTCGCGCTGTTCGTCGGGTGCTTCATCATCTTCAACACGTTCTCGATCGTCGTCGCCCAACGGATACGTGAGGCGGCGCTGCTGCGCGCCCTCGGTGCAAGCGGTCGCCAGATCATGACGTCGGTCCTCACCGAGGCGGTGCTCGTCGGGGTCTTCGCGTCCTTGATCGGCCTCGGCGCCGGCATCCTGCTGTCGAGCGCGCTCAAGGGTCTGCTCGACGCGTTCGGCTTCGACATCCCCGCCGGCGGCACCGTCGTCACCGTCCAAACCGTGATCGTCGCCCTGCTGGTCGGCACGATCGTGACGATCATCTCGGCGATCGTGCCGGCGCGGAAGGCGTCGCGCGTGGCCCCGATCGCGGCGATGCGCGATGTCGCGACCGAGGGGCGGCCCCACTCGGGCCGCCGGGTGCTCATCGGTATCGCCATCACCGCGCTCGGCGTTCTCGCGCTGTTCGCCGGATTGTTCGGGGGCGCGGGCATCCAGTTCGTGGGACTCGGCGCGCTCGTCGTCTTCATCGGGGTGTTCGTGCTCGGGCCGGTGCTCGCGCGCCCGTTGAGCGACGTGATCGGCTCGCCGCTCCCGCGCCTGCGCGGCATCACCGGCACGCTCGCGCGCGAAAACGCGATGCGGAACCCCAAGCGCACCTCGGCCACCGCCGCCGCTCTCATGATCGGCGTCGCGCTCGTGGGCTTCATCACGGTGTTCGCGGCGTCGACGAAACGGTCGATCGACGTGCAGGTGGACCGTGCCTTCAAGGCCGACTACGTGATCACCACCGGCTCCGGCTTCGGGGGCGGCTTCGGTGGCTTCAGCCCGACGCTCGCGAACGACGTCGCCAAGCTTCCACAGGTCGGAGCGTCGAGCCCGCTGCGGTTCAACCAAGCGGAGTTCGACGGGTCGAGCAAGTTCTTCGTGGCGCTGCAGCCCCAGTCCGCCGGCGAGCTGTTCGACCTGAAGGTCGAGGATGGAACGATCGGCGCGCTCGGCCAGAGCGGGAGCGTGGCCGTGTCGCGCGCAGTCGCCGACGACCACCACTGGAAGATTGGCAGCAAGCTCCCGGTGAAGTTCCCCAACGGGACCTCCGAGCTCACGGTGAGGACGATCTACGGGAACGGCCAGAAGCAAGGCCTGTCCGACTACGGGCTGTCGCTGGCGACGTACGACCAGCACTACACGTCGCAGCTCGACCAGCAGGTGTACGTGAAGCTGGCGTCGGGCGTCAGCCCGGCCGAGGGCCGGAAGGCACTCGACGGCGTGCTCAAGGCGTTCCCGAATGCCAAGCTCCAGGACCGGACGCAGTTCAAGGAAGCGCAAGCCGCCCAGATCAACCAGCTGCTGAACCTCATCTACGCGCTGCTGTTCTTGGCCGTGCTGATCGCTCTCATCGGCATCGCCAACACGCTGGCGCTCTCGATCTACGAGCGCACGCGCGAGCTCGGGCTCCTGCGCGCGGTCGGGATGAGCCGGCGCCAGCTGCGCTCCAGCATCCGATGGGAGTCGGTGATCATCTCCCTCCTGGGCACGTTCCTCGGGCTCGTCATCGGCTTGTTCTTCGGGTGGGCGGTGGTGCAGGCACTCAAGGACCAGGGCATCACGGAGTTCGCCCCGCCGGGCCTCCAGCTCCTCCTGGTCGTGGTGCTCGGCGGCTTCGCCGGCGTGCTCGCCGCGGTCTTCCCCGCGCGCCGGGCCGCGAAGCTCGACGTGCTCCAGGCAGTCACGCACGAGTGATGCGCACGTCGTGCGCACAGAGGGCGCCCGACAGACGCATCGGGGTTACTCGAACTGCTTGCGGACGCCTTCGTCCTTCTCGCGGACGGCGTCGGCGAGCTCGGCTTGGAAGCCCTCGATGAGGCGCCGCAGCTCGGGGTTCGTGGCAGCCAGGATGCGCACCGCGAGCAGGCCGGCGTTGCGGCCCTCGCCGATGCCGACCGTCGCCACCGGGATCCCCGGCGGCATCTGCACGATCGACAGGAGCGAGTCGAGCCCGTCGAGCTTGCCACGCGGGACGGGCACACCGACGACGGGAAGCGGCGTCATCGCCGCGGTCATCCCGGGAAGGTGGGCGGCGCCGCCCGCCCCCGCGATGATCACGCGCAGGCCGCGATCGGCGGCGGTGCTCGCGTACTCGTACATCACGTCCGGCGTGCGGTGCGCCGAGACGACTCGCACCTCGAACGCGATCCCGAACTCGGTGAGGACGTCGACCGCGGGTTGCATGACCGCGAGGTCGGAGTCGCTTCCCATGATCACGCCGACGAGGGGATTCGCCACGCCACGAAGTTACCGTGTCGGCGCTAGCGTGACGGCGAACGCGATCCGGGAGCGATCATGCGCACACGACTGACCGACGCGCTGCAGATCGAGCATCCGGTCATGCTCGCCGGCATGGGCGGCGTCTCGTACCACACGCTCGTCGCAGCAGTGTCCGAAGCGGGCGGGTTCGGCTGCCTCGGTGCCTCCGCCATGAGCCAGGACGAGATGGTCGAGGAGATCCGAGCCGTGAAAGCGGCCACGGACAAGCCGTTCGGTGTCGACCTGCTCACCGCCTTGCCCGAGCAGATGCACGCGAACATCGAGCTCGTCATCCGCGAGGGCGCGCAGGTGTTTGTCGCCGGTCTCGGCGTGCCGCGCGACGTCGTCAAGCTGTGTCACGACAACAACGTGCTCGTCGTGAACATGTGCGGGAAGGTGCGCCACGCCGTCGCCGCGGTCGAGGCCGGCTGCGACCTCGTCGTCGCCCAGGGCACCGAGGCCGGCGGCCACACCGGTCAGGTCGCGACGATGCCGCTGGTGCCGCAGATCGTCGACGCGGTCGGCGACCGGGTGCCGGTCGTCGCGGCGGGTGGTCTGTTCGACGGGCGCGGGCTGGCGGCGTCGCTCGCGCTCGGCGCCGACGGTGTCTGGATCGGCACGCGGTTCATCGCCACGCCCGAGGCGCGCTCGACACCCGGCTACAAGGACGCGCTGATCCGAGCGGCCGAAGACGACACCGTGATCAGCCGTGCGTTCACGGGCAAGACGCTGCGGGCGGTCCGCAACAAGACCACCCAGTACTTCGACGAGCATCCCGACGAGCTCAAGCCGTTCCCGGAGCAGATCTTCGAGGCGGTCAGCACCGGAACGCTGCACCTCACGGGCGGAGACGAGGCCGCCGGCGTCGACCCGGAGCGCGAGTGTTATCCGGCGGGGCAGGGGACGGGCGCGATCGGGGGTCTCATCCCGGCCGGCGACCTCGTCCGGCAGTTCGTGGCGGAGGCCGAAGCGGTGATCGAGTCGCTCGGCGGATTGCGCGCGCAGACACCAGCGTGACTCCCGCGACGACGTGAGCGAGCGTCTCGTCGTCATCGGTGGCGACGCCGCCGGCATGACGGCCGCGTCGCGTGCACGCCGCCGCCGTGATCCCGACGAGCTCGAGATCGTGGCGTTCGAGCGGGGGCCGTACACGTCGTACTCGGCGTGCGGCATTCCGTATCTCGTCGGCGACCTCGTGAGCCAAGTCGACGAACTCGTCGCCCGGTCTCCCGAGGAGCACCGGCGGAACGGCATCGACGTCCGCACCGAGCACGAAGTCGTCGCCATCGACCTGAACCCACGGCGGGTGCAGGTGCGGGACCTTTCCGATCACAACGCCGAGCGCGACGAGCCCTTCGACCAGCTCGTCGTGGCGACCGGCGCCGTCCCGGTGCGGCCGGACCTCCCCGGCATCGACACCGACGGGATCTTCGGCGTGCAGACTCTGGCCGAGGGGGTCACCGTCCGGCGCGCCGTCGACGACCGCGCGCCCCGTCATGCCGTGGTCGTCGGCGGCGGGTACATCGGGCTGGAGATGGCCGAAGCGCTCGTGCGGCGCGGGCTCGAGGTCGCGCTGGTCGACCGCACCGAGCAGCCGATGGCAACCGCGCTCGACGACGACATGGGCGCGCTCGTCCGCGACGCGCTCCGCGCCGTCGGGGTCACGCTCCACATGGGCGAGTCCGTCGACGGCTTCGACACCGAAGCCGGAGCGGTGCGCGCGGTTCGCACCTCCCAGCGCACCCTGCCCGCCGACCTCGTGGTGCTCGGGCTCGGCGTCCGTCCGAACAGCGATCTCGCCGAACGAGCCGGCATCGCGGTCGGCCAGACCGGCGGCGTCGTGACCGACGCCCGCATGGAAACCAGTGTTGGCGGGGTGTGGGCAGCGGGGGACTGCGTGGAGTCGTTCGACCGCGTCACGGGCCGACCCGTCGTCGTCGCGCTCGGCACGCACGCCAACAAGCAGGGACGTGTCGTCGGCATCAACGTCACCGGTGGCGAGGCGCGCTTCCCGGGCGTGGTCGGCACCGCCGCCTCGAAGATCTGCGCCTACGAGGTGGCCCGGACCGGGCTCACGGAGCGGCAGGCGAGCGAGGCGGGCGTCGACGTCGTCACGGCGAAGATCGAGTCAACGACGCGGGCTCGCTACTACCCCGGTGCCTCGGCGATCACGGTGAAGGTGGTTGTCGAGCGGCCGGGTGGCCGCATCGTCGGGGCGCAGATCGTCGGCGAGGAGGGGGCGGCGAAGCGAATCGACGTGCTCGCCACCGCAATCTGGAACCGCATGCCGGTCGACGAGGTTGCCAGCCTCGACCTGTCCTACGCGCCGCCGTTCTCGCCGGTGTGGGACCCGGTGCTCGTCGCGGCCCGCAAGGCGGCGGATCTCCTGTGACCTAGTGCCTTACCGCTGCGCGGCCGCGGCGCGTACCTGCTCCTCTTTGAGGTCGTTGTCGTACATCATGTGCACGAGCTCCTCGAACGTGACGTGTGGTTGCCAGCCGAGTTGTTCGCGTGCCTTCGTCGCGTCGCCGGTCAGGATGTCGACCTCGGCGGGACGCATGAACCGCTCGTCCTGCTGCACGAGCGGTCGCCAGTCGTCGAAGCCCGCGATGCTCGCCGCCACCTCGAGCAGCTCGCGGTTGGTGTGCGTCTTTCCCATGGCGAGCACGTAGTCGCCAGGCTCGTCCTGCTGCAGCATGAGCCACATGGCCTCGACATAGTCGCCCGCGTACCCCCAGTCACGTGCCGAGTCGAGGTTGCCGAGCGTGATCTTCTCCTGCAGGCCGAGCTTGATGCGCGCCATCGAGTTGGTGACCTTGCGGGTCACGAACTCGAGCCCACGGCGGGGGCTCTCATGGTTGAAGCAGATCCCGGACGACGCGTGCAACCCGTACGCCTCGCGGTAATTGAC